>CAZMYG010000005.1:0-42339 GCA_964570465.1 uncultured Planctomycetales bacterium | reverse complement strand
CTGACTTCGGTTTTTGTTGAAGAAACTTAGGCCCGAGCCAAGCCGTCATCAAATCACAGGCAACCGTAGCGCCGGTTTCGTCCACCATCATGCAGCGGTCGGCGTCACCGTCGAAGGAAATGCCGATTTCACTTTTACTTTCTCGAACCGTGCGTCGCACATAATCAATGTTTTCTTCTTTCAGCGGATTTGCCTCGTGATTCGGGAAGCTCCCGTCGAGTTCGAAAAATTGCTTCGTCACCTGAAGCTGCGGAAAATGCTCGAGAATTTTTGGCACCGTGTAACAAGCCATGCCATTCGCCGCGTCGATCGCGATTTTCATCGGGCGCAGATCTTTGGCAAAAGAAGCGACATGCTTCGCATAGTCGGCAAGCAGATTCTTCTGCGTCACCTGGCCTGGCTTCGATGCTTTTCGAAATGGCCCATTACTTCGAACCAGTTTTTCAATTTCTTTGATTCCCGTTTCCCCAGAAATTGGCCGTGCGCCTTCTTTCGCAAGCTTGAATCCGTTGTACTTGCCCGGATTGTGTGAAGCCGTCACATTCATTCCGCCCTGACAAGCCTGAGTCGCGATCGCGAAATAACTCATTGGCGTTGAGGCCAGGCCTATATCAATCACATCGCAACCGGTTGAAGTAATTCCCTCAATCGCCGCTTTTTGCAACGCCGGCGAATGCGTGCGCATGTCGCGACCGACCACCAAAGTCTTCGCATCTAAGAAAGTGGCAAACGCTGCACCGATTTTTCGCGCGACGTCTTCGCTCAACTTTTCCGGAACGAGGCCTCTGATGTCATAAGCTTTGAAAATGTTACTCATGGCAACCCCAACAAAAACTTCGCTGCAGGAAGGACGCGAATTTTACACCCGTTAATTGGCTCAGGAGACCAATCTTCCTCTCCTTGAAAATGAATTTGAAATGCGTAGGGAATTTTCACACGTTGCAATAGATATTTCAGATTGGAATCAACATTTTGAGCACTGCGTTTCACTTCAACTGCCAGCCAGGGTTTTTTATTTCGCATAAATATAAAATCTACTTCGTGATTTACCACATCGCGAAAATAGCGAAGTTCTGCGGGAACGCCTTCCACATCTTCGATCCAATGCTGCAAGCGCAGTAAATGTAAGGCGACAAGATTTTCCATGCGAGCGGCCTCTCCTTCAATCATTCCCCAATCCCAGAAATAAAGCTTTTGTTCTTTTTTTACGGCTTTGACTTTTGGGGGCCCAAAGGGAGGCACTCGAAAGCAGACATACAAACGATCAAAAACGGAAAGCCATTCCCTGACCGTTTCATAGGCAACTTCTAAATCTTCTCGTAAAGAATTGATCGACAGTACAGAGCCGACGGATGCCGGCAGTCTTTCATAGAGCAATTCCAATTTATCCAGATCTCGCAACGATTCGAGCTGACGAATATCTTCCCGAATCAGCCTTGTTCCATAGGATAGCCGCCAACGCGAAGCGCTACGCTGCGAAGCAGAAAACAATGGTTCAGGAAATCCTCCCAGAGTTAGAAGCTCTGCCAATGTATCCGTAGCATTTTTTTGCGCAGACCGAGAAAGCTCAGGAAATTCTTTGGAATCCTTCGCCGGCGCAACACCCAAGGTCTCTGCCAAAGTAAAAGGGTGCAATCGATGGAAAAAATACCTGCCCTGTAACGAATCTCCTCCACGACTGTAGAGATCTAATTTTGCACTTCCCGTCACTAGAATTTGATGTTGTTTGCCATGCAAGTCGAATTGCCCTTTGATCCAATTGCGCCAATGTCGGTTTTTGTGCAGTTCGTCGAAAACCCATAGTTTGGCTTCGGAATCTAGCCGCGACTCGCGCAACAATTTTCGGTGCGCGTCGACATCCCAGCTGTAATAGGCTCCGCCAATCTCGCTGACGAGTTTATTAGCGAGTGTTGTTTTTCCGCATTGACGTGGTCCGGCCAAGAAAACCATCTTTTTGCGAAGGTCTTCGCGAAGAATTGGTTCAATATGACGGGTGGAAACAGATTCGATCATTTTCTATCGTACTCTAAAATACTTCGAAGTTTTTTAGAGTCAAATCTAAAATAATCCAATCACAAAAAATCTGTAATGTATTATTTTATATATAGATATGTAAATTCAAGTCTTTTAGGGTGGCAACAATCTAGAACCAAGACGTTTTTTATCAAAGCGACTTTCCCAAACGTTTAGAACGTTTGGGAGGTTAACGTTCTAAACGTTTGCTTGCTTATCTCATGCTCCACACTTGCTTTACTTTCTCCATTTTGACCAACTAACGAAACTCGCCTGAACAGAACATTTGGTTCCAAGAGAATGCCGCGCGCGTCGATCAGGTCGCGCATACAAAGTGATGGCAGCTTCGTAGTAGTTTTTCGTGGAATCCAGATTTTCCATCTCAATGCTCCAACGACCGGGTAATGGGTTTTTAATGTAGAGAATTTCTGAGGATTTTATTCTCCTGCCATATTCGGAAGAAAACGAATCCATCCACATCGCTTGTTGATAGGGCAAATTTCTAGGCAGATTTTTGAGATCGATGATGCGTCCGGAGGGATCACGTAAAAAAATGTCGAATGAACGAAGCGGAAAACGATCGAGACAGGAAATATCGATGGCAGCAAGGTCCAGATCCGCGTGCGAAGGAATGGAAAACCCGTAACGCATCACTTCTCCACGGAATAGAACGCCTGGATGGGTCAGAATGGAAGGCTCTCTAGCTGGAGTATTTGAAGAAAGGAAATAAATCCCAAATCCAATCAACACGAACATCCAAAACTTTTTCATTTTTTGAACTCCTATTCGGTGGGAAGCCAAATCGAAACCCGCGGGCATAGCAAATTCCTTACCAAGTTGCTTGTTCTTGTTAATTGACAGCTAAGGATTGATGAGAAGAGATTTTCTTCCCAGTTTTTTTGACCACAAAAGTAGACAGAAGTTAGGTGGTCAGCTTCTCCACCGTTTTGATTGCTTTAACAACGTGATCGTCTTCGATCTCGCGATGTGTGACAAAGCGAATTCGTTTTGGGCCTAGGGCAATCGCACGCACGCCTTCTTTTTCTAGCGCCGTTTGAAGTTGTGGCGCATCGATTTTGGTTTTGAGGGAAACGAAAAGGATATTGGTTTCGACTTCGGGATTGTCGAGGGAAAGACCGGGGATATTCGCGAGACCTTCGGCGAGACGTTTTGCACGGGCGTGATCTTCCGCGAGTCGGTCGACCATTCTATTTAGCGCGATGATTCCACATGACGCGAGATAGCCACTCTGCCGCATGCCGCCGCCGAGGAATTTGCGGATGTGCCGGACTTCTTCGATGAAATCTTTTTCTCCGCAGATCAGTGAGCCCGCGGGGCAACTCAATCCTTTCGACAAACAGAAAGTCACAGAGTCGACGAGCGCGGCATAGTCACGAGCTGGGATTTTGGCAGCCACGGAAGCGTTGAATAATCGCGCGCCGTCCATGTGAACGCGCAGCTTATGCTTTTTTGCGATCTCGCGAATCGCGCGCAGATTTTCAATCGGCAGCAGAGAGCCGCCGGAATTCATATGGCTTTGCTCGACGCAGATCAAACCCGTGCGCGGCAGATGCACACTGGAAGGGCGAATCGCCGCTTCAACTTCCGCAGGATCCATCGCGCCACGTTTGCCGCGAATAGTTCTTACCTGCACACAAGCAATACGTGCGAGTCCGCCGGCTTCGTAGTGAATGCAGTGCGCGCCTTCTTCGAGAATGATTTCTTCGCCGGGCTTTGTTTGCGCAGCGATCGAAGCCTGATTGCCCATGGTTCCGGAAGGCACGAAGACTGCCGCTTGTTTGCCTAATTTCTCCGCGGCCAATTCTTCCAAACGATGTACGGTCGGATCGTCTCCAAGCACATCATCGCCCACTTCGGCGCGCATCATGGCTTCGAGCATCTCGCGAGTCGGCTTAGTCACCGTATCGGAGCGAAAATCTGCAACGGAATCTTTCACTGTTTCTCCATTTTGGTAGGGGCGGCGCATGCGCCGCCCCTACAACACTCTTCTCAATCTCTCGATGGCGAGATCAATTTTTTCAATCGACTCTGTAAATGAGAAACGCAGATGTCCAGCGCCACCTGCTCCGAATGCGGTACCGGCGATACAGGCAACACCCGCTTCTTCTAAAAATAATTTCTGCAACTCTACTTCTTTGCGACCGGTGTTCGTAATGTCCGGAAAAACATAGGGCGAACCCTGCGGCTTCAAACAACGAAAGCCCGGCAAAGAATTCAAACCAGTGACTAATTTGTCACGACGTTTTGCCAACTCTAGAGCATGTGCGAGTACTTCTTCTTGAGGGCCTTGTAATGCCGCGAGCCCTGCTTCCTGGATAAACGGTGGCACGCAAGAAAACGAATTGATCACAAGCTTGGTCACAACCTGTGCGAGCTCGGCCGGCATCACTCCATAACCCAAACGCCAGCCTGTCATCGCATAGCTCTTAGAAAAACCATCGACGAGAACCGTGCGCGATTTCATCTCGGGCAAGGCGATCGGACTTTCGTGTTTCACACCGTCGAAGAGTTGTTTCGAATAGATTTCATCCGAAAGTAGCCAGCAATTTTCTCGTGAGCGGATCAAGGCTGCGATTTGCTCGAAATCTTCGCGAGTCCAAACGCCACCAGTCGGATTCTGCGGTGAATTCACAATCACCTTGCGCGTGCGCGGAGAAAAGAGATTCGCGAGCTCTTTCAAATCCGGCCGAAACGCATTTTCCATGCGCAAACGTAGCGGGACTGGTTTAGCTCCCGCAAAACGCACGACGGATTCAAAAATCGGAAATGAAGGATCGGGCAAAATCACTTCATCGCCGGGTTCTAGCAAAGCCAATGCGGCAAAAAATAAAATCGGCTTAGCGCCGGGCACAACAACGATTTCTTCGGCATCAACAGAGATTGCTCGCGACTGCGAAACTTCTTTGGCAATCGCCTGACGTAATCTGAGATCGCCCTGCGCACTCGTGTAGCGTGTCTTGCCGTCTCGGAGTGCAGCAATCCCCGCTTCCACAATCTCTGGCTCCGTCCCCCAACCCGGCTCACCCATTTCAAAATGCAAAATACTACGTCCCTGCCGTTCGAGCTGTTGAACTCTCTCCAACACTTCGAAGGCAGCTTCGGTTCCTAGATCTTGAATCCGGTGGGCGAATTTCATAGGGAAATGCTATATTCAGCCGCTTCATCATGTCGCAAGAACTCCTAGAACTCCAGAGACTCGTCGCGGAACGTAAGCCTGCAGCACAGGCAGATATCCAAGACTGGGTGAAGAAAGTAAACACGCTAAAAAAGCAGCGAAACGCCGTCGTGCTCGCGCATAACTATCAAATGCCTGAAGTGAAGCTCGTCGCGGATCGTCTAGGCGACTCTTACGATCTCTCGGTCTACGCCAAAACCGTGCAATCCGATTGGATTGTGTTTTGCGGCGTGCGTTTTATGGCCGAGACGTCGAAGCTGCTCAACCCAACTCGAAAAGTTGTTCTCCCCGAAGGCCGTGCAGGTTGCGATCTCGCCGCGAGTATTCGCGTTGAAGGGTTACGCGAATTGAAAAAGAAAAATCCAGGCGCCAAGGTCGTGATGTATATCAATTGCAATGTCGACATCAAAGCCGAGTCCGATGCCATTTGCACTTCGGCGAATGCGCTCAAAGTCGTCAACGCGATGGAATCCGACACGGTGATTTTTGGCCCGGATAAAAATCTCGGCGCCTTTGTCGCCAAACAAACCACGAAAAAATTACTGATCTGGCAGGGCTTCTGTCCCATTCACGAGCAGATGACGAAGCCGCTCGTCGAAGCCGCGATCGCAAAACATCCAGAAGCCACTCTTGTTGTTCATCCCGAAACACCGCCCGAAGTACAAGAAATGGCCGACGCCGTTTTAGGTACAACACAGATGCTCACTTACGCGGAGAAATCGCCAGCACAGTCCTTCCTCATCGGAACCGAGATCGGACTGATCGAACGATTGCGCGAACTCTATCCCGCGAAACAGTTCTTCCCCATCTACGAGCACAAAGGCTGTGATGAAGCTTGCGCCTGCCCGTTTATGAAAATCACAGCTTTACCTTCCGTGCTCCGCGCTCTCGAAACCGGACAAGAAGACATCACGATTCCTGAGATGTATCGCGCTCCCGCATTGCGCGCCGTCGAACGCATGATTGAAATTGGCAAATAGTTTTTTAAATGGAGAAAAAATAATGGCTCAAATGACAATTCGCAGAAAACCTGTTCTTAACCTCAAAGGCTCACCGCTCGCTTACACCATTTTCTATGTTCAAGACATGGCCAAGGCCGTGAACTTCTACAAAAACACACTCGGAATTCCGCTGCGTTTTGAAGATGCCGGTTGGAGTGAATTCGAGTTACCGGGAAAAGTCACTCTCGCGCTACATCCAGGGCGAAAGAAAAAGACCACCGACTTCAGCTCGGTCAATTTCATTCTCTGTTTTCACTGCAAAGACATTGAAGGCACGATCAAATCCTTGAAAGGCAAAGGCGTGAAATTCCTCGGTGCTCCGAAAACCGTTTGCCCGGGATATCGCTCAGTAGAGTTCGCCGACCTCGACGGGAACTGTCTCTCTCTATTTGGAAAATAAGTTCTAACTTTTTAAACGAGAGTTGAGCATCGCCTCAAAAATCGTGGCGAGTTCGGCGGCGTCTTCGACGGCATGATGGCTATGAGTCAGATCCTTTAATTGAAGCGCCTTCTTCATTTGATTCTTGCTCGTCTGGTACCAAGTACAGCCTTTTAGTCCCATCCAATAACTGCGCAAATCGATGCCAGAACCAGTAACACCAAAAGGATTGGCACCCGTGAACTTGATGAAATACCAGTGCAGGTACATGCCATCCCAAACTGCAGGCCCGGCGAGAAAAACGGGGCGACCGCGTGTCTTAAGACCTTCGATCCATTGTGCAGCAGCGGTCATCGCTTGCTCCGCGGAGGGGGCTTCGCGAATCAGCCGATCACGATCGAGACCGGAAATCGCAAGTGCGGCAGGTACAAATTGATCCGAGATCGGACGGATCTCGGTATAGAAACGCAGTTCAGGCTGACCCATGACCACCATGCCGAGCGAAATCATGCTGTAAGGTCCAGGAATTGGGCCATCGGCCTCGACATCGCAGGCGATATAGAGCTCAGGAAGTTTTTCTTTTCCCTCCATCAGTACAGAGGAATCACTTCAACAAAGCATCTAGGTTTTGTTTGAGCAAATTCACGATATCGGGCTTAGCGCCACCATGTACTTGGCTGACCTTGCCCTCCTTATCAATCACGAAGAGAGTGGGAAAACCAGAGACTTTGAAATTGCGGCCGAACTGATTATCGGTGTCGTAAGCGAATTCGAGTCCTGAACCGACGCCTTTGAAAACCTGTTCGGCTTCCGCGGGAGTGAAAACCTTCGTCCCCATTTTTTCGCTTACATTAATAAAGCGAATCCCTTTCGCTTCATATTCCTTGCGTACGGATTCAACCATGGGCAATTGTTTCTTACAAAAACCACAATTCGGCGCGACGAAGTTGAGCACAGTCGCGGGCGACTTGGTGAATTCCTCATTCGAAACGACTTTATCCGCAGAAGTTTTGAGCGAAATCTCCGGAGCTTTCTGACCGGTGAGCTGATCTGCCGGGCGAGGCTGTGGTTTTGCCGGAGCAGGAATCGCCAAACGCTTAATAGGAACGGCAATCGTCGGAGTCTGGGCATCATCGGTTTTGATAGTCAGAGTGCGCCCCGTGTCTGGAGGCATGTAATCAGCAGGAAGCTCAACAGAAATGTGATATTCCTTGCCAGGCTGTTTCTCTTGGATACTCGCTTTGAGTGCGGGATCGTCGACGCTCACCTCAATCACATTCACCAGAGTTTCTCCAGAATTAATGAAGCGCAGCATGCGTGGCATGGTTTTTAATTCTGCTCCATTCGCAGGAGCAGGATTTTCTCGCACCATGATCGAAGGCGGCTGAACTTCCAAACGTGGAGGAATCATCGCGCTAGCCTGCACCGTGATTTTCTTCTGCTCTTCAATATTGGTGCCCAAAACAAAAGAGCCAATTTGATTCCCGGTGACTCCAGCAGGATCAAACTTCACTTTGAGTTCGTAGTTTTTCCCTTTTTCCTTCTCAATCAATTCGGCTTGGAATTTTGTAGCGTCCGCAGCTTTCTCCAGAGTGAGCTCTAAGGGCGTGTCCGTATTGTTTGTGATTTGAATCACGCGCTCTTGCGCTTGTTTGGTATCGGTCAATTTCCCAAAGTTCGCAACCGGCGGAGTCACACTGACTCGCTGCTTGATTTGTCCCTTTAATTTGAGTTTCAACTGCGGATTACTCGTGTCGTTGGAATGGACGGTGATCAGTTTTTCAAAAGGGCCGTTGATCTTGTCTGTGTGCAGAGAGAAAGAGAATTCGCCGGATTCACCAGGTTCTAATTTCTTCGGATGATTTCCCGCGACTGTACATCCACAAGAAGGCGCCACTCGAGAAATTTCGAGAGTCGCTTCACCTATATTTTTAAGAACAAAGGCGTGCGACAGAGCAGGGCCAGCCCAGCCGACTCCAAAATCGTGCGTGTCATTTTCCGCCTGGATTTTGGGCTGCTTTCCCGGTGCCTGAGCGGGGGCTTCTTCGGTTTTCGGCGGAATTACCTGCGGCGCAGGAGTCTCTTCCTGGGCAAAAACGGCTGAAGAAAAGGAAAACGCGGCGAGAATTAGATTCGCAATTATTTTTGAATTCATGGCTATCTCTGAGTATGCGTCCTGTTCGGCGAACTAGTTAAGAACTTCTAAGTAGAGTAAAGGAGCAGCAACAATATCGAGAAAATGAAAACTTTTCCATAGCGGCAAGCGCCCACTCCCCCAGATAGAATCCCCAACGATGCTGTCCGGTTTTAAACGTTTGCTCCTCTACAACTTTTTCACCTTCGGCCTCGCCGCCGTTCCGTTTCAGTATTTCTATTTCGTTTCGCGCGGGATGACTTTCGAACAGTACTCCTGGCTCACCGCAATCTACTACGCGACGATGGTGTTGTGCGATGTTCCCACAGGTGTTTTAGCGGATCGATTTGGACGGAAATTCGTTTTGATTTTAGGACCAATTGGATTAGCTCTCGGATTTGGTTTGTGGATTCCCGCGAACTCCTTCTTTGTGTTCGCGCTTTCGCAAGTCGTGATGGGAATCGGTCACGCCTTTATCTCAGGAGCAATCAGTTCCTTTCTCTACGATTCCCTACAAGAACGCGGGGAACAACTCAAATTCCTGCCGATGGAATCCATGGCGACCGCGTTTCGATTGATCGGTACCTCTGTTGCCTTTTTCCTCGGCGGTGCGCTCGCAAAATATCTTGGCCTCGTCTGGAGCGTCTGGGCCACTGTTGCGCTGACCGGCACCGCCGCAATCCTCGCCTGCTTTTTTCGGGAACCAAAAGTGCCGCACGAGCATCCGCCTTCGGTCCCTCAAATATTCCGCATGAGTTTTGAATCGATTACGAAGGATCGCGCCGTCCGCTGGATCACCGTTTATTTCGCCGTACTATTTGTCTGGCTGCGCCTGTCCTTTCAAACCTATCAAGCCAAACTCGAAGAAATCGGGATTCATGACCTGCTCGCTGTGGGAGCGATTTATGGTTCGCTCAATGTGGCCGCCGCACTTTGTGCGCGTGGCGCCCTCTCCTTACAAAGTCGAATTGGTGAAGGCGCGCTCTTCGCTCTAATGCAGGGATGCCTCGTCGCTTCTTTTGCCGTGCTGGGACTTAGCACGTCTGGCTGGGTGTTTCTCTTGTTTTTCGTCCAGCAGATTCCCTTTGGCCTGCACTTTCCCGTTATCTCTAGCTTCGTCAATCACCGCATCCCCTCGAATCGGCGCAACACCATTCTCTCCTTTCAAAGCATGGCTGGCCGGCTTGCGTTTACTCTCTTCTTCCCGTTTTTCGGGTGGCTTGAATCGAATGGCAATCTGCAGGAAGCGTTTTTGGTCTCTGCCGGACTCGGCGCACTAGGTATGGCTTGGCTTCATTGGCGTAGGCCGCAAGAATAAAATTAGACTCTATTCCCTGTCTGAAGGAATTGTAATATTATTCACACCATGAATGATAATCATTCACGCACTGAAGAGACCTACCTCCCTCGATGGCTCAATCCTGAAATTCGAGACGCCCTGAAGACCCACTCCGTCGTCGTGCTCACCGGCGCCAGGCAGGTGGGGAAAAGCACCCTACTTCAACATGCCACGCCGACAAGGCATTGGCGCTACCTCACGCTGGACGATTTCGATGTGCTCAGCCAGGCACAGCGCGATCCGGATTCCTTGCTTGTCGGCACAAAAAAAATAGTGCTCGACGAAGTGCAAAAAGCACCTTCCTTGCTCTCGGCCGTAAAGCGTGCCGTAGACAAAGACCGGAAAGGGTTTCGCGCAATTCTTTCCGGCTCAGCAAATCTCCTCCTCATGGAAAAAGTAAGCGAGACACTTGCAGGTCGAGCGGTTTATCTCACTCTTTGGCCTATGAGCTTGGGAGAAGTCTATGGGCACCCTGCGCCTAAGATTCTCACCCAACTTTTTGCAGGCAAATTTCCCAAAGAAGGAAAAGCGCCTCCAGCAAAAGTGCAGCCCATGGAAATCCTTTCTCGCGGATTGATGCCTCCACTGATCAGAATTTCTGATCCAAAGGAAGTGCTCCGTTGGTGGGAGGGATATGTCGCTACCTATCTAGAACGCGACCTGCGCCAGATTTCGCAAATCACCTCGCTAGCGGAATTTCGCCGTGTCATGGGAACCATGGCCTTACGCAGTGGCCAGATTATCAATACTTCCCACGTGGCAAACGATACCGATGTACCCCAGGCCAATGTTTATCGATATCTCAATTTGCTTGAAGCAACTTGCGTATTGCAAAAAATCCCAGCATTCGCCAGAAATCGAAACAAGCGATTGATCAAATCTCCCAAAGCCTACTGGGTCGACGCCGGCATGGCTTGCTTCCTCGCAGGCTATTTTGGAACTCAATCTGTCGAGAAAGCGCGTGAGCGTGGTGGATTCTGGGAAACTCTCTTTCTGCAGCATCTTCGCTCTCTCGCTCAGCTTTTAGTTCCTAGGCCGGAAGTTTTTTATTGGAGAACCACAAACGCAGAGGAAGTCGATTTCGTTTTGGAACGCGGCCGGGATCTCCTCGCCTTCGAAGTGAAGTTGAGTTCGACCCCGCGCTACTCCGATTGCGAACATCTAGCGAGCTTCTTAAAAGAGTACCCTGAAACCCGTGCCGCTGTGCTCGTGCACACCGGGGAAGAAATCCTTCGTTTAGGAGAAAAAATCATTGCTCTGCCTTGGACTCTATTCTGCATGGGCAAGGGAAAAGGAAAGAGTTAACCGACGCTTCAAAATTTCTTTTCCCCGCGTTGCGAACGCGGCGTGCGAGAGGTTTTTTCTGCCGGACTTGGAGCGATTGCAATGGCTTAGTTTCAGTGGCACAGGCCACGGTGAACTTTTACACTCACTCTCTTCGGCCGACTTTGACTAAAGCCTCTATTTGTCTCCAGGTTCTTTTGAGAAAAAATACACCATCCCCTAGAAACAACGGCATCCACGCACCAAAGAAGCATACCCGGAAGACTGTCTCCGCCCCTTCATACAATGGTCTTCCGAACAGATAAGAAGTCAGAATGTGTACTATAAAAAATGTCGCCGATGAGAATGCAAATTTTACAAGATACAAAAACATCGCCGATTTACGTAAAGGGCCTGCAATAAACTCTGCGGAAGCCATAGTTTCTATGGCTTTCTTTGCTGCATCGGCTTCACCTTGACCCTCATACAGCGCCACATTTTTTCTAGACACTAATTCTCTCTTCACGCGTTCCAGAACTTCTCTTCGAAATGATCCGGACCCTAATAATCGAGAATCGAGATCTACCAGATAAGAATCGATTAACCAGTCTCCTGTCCGCGCTCCTTCTGGGAACTTGGCATGCGAAGAATTTTCCTAAACATCTTTCTCTCCTTTTAAATCTTCACCACAATTAATTTCCCCGGTTCCAAACGAAGTGGCACACGCTGCACTTCGCGATCACCCTGAAAAAGAACTAATGTCTTTGCGCTGTCCCGAAGATCGCAGGGTGAAGAACTACCACGGACAATCGCAGAGCGGGTCCGCCGCGACACCATAACACCCGACTCGTATTGATCGAACTCCATTTCGCTATCGCATCCGCTGAGCACCATAAAAGAGTCCGCTTGTATTCCCTCAGAAAGTTGCACTCGAAAACGGCATCGTTTTGAAATGACTATTTTCAAATCTTCGTTGGAATCATCTCCTTGCAAATCCACTCCCTGCCCAAAAATATCCCGTCCATCGAACCAAAGTTGCGAATTCCAACGAAGGACATCATGAAGCTCAAATCGACCTTCTGCATCCGTAATCGCAAGCTGATCGTGGGGTCGATATTTCATCCGAGAATTTTTTCCTTGATAGTAAAGTCGGCATCCAACTGAGACTCCCGGCACTGGATTTCCGTCCTTGGTAACAACTTGCCCAGCAACGCGATCTAGTAAAACTTCTCGTGGGATGTGAATTTCGACACCAGTGCTTCCCGCAGGAATAGGGTCACTCACAAAGGCGATTGGCTTCTTCGGATGAGAAACAAAAATTTGATAACTCCGATTGGCAAGTCCATGCAATTGAAACTCTCCGTCGACAGTTGCAACCTGTCTTTCCGTTCGATCTGAAAACATCTCCTCCATTGGAAGTTTTGAGTTTTCCAGATCCAAATAAGTGGGATCGTTTACACGGAATCCGCACTTTGATATCGGATTTCCGTCAGGGCCAAAAATTTTCCCTGAAATAAAAAGTGCTGGTTCCCCCAAACTCAGCACAAGTCCTGTTTTGACACGAACATTTTCAGAAAATACTTTTCCGAACTGCTCATAAATTTTTGCCTGGAACCCATCCTGAATCACGAAGAGCTTGGAGTTGTCGTTCCAAGAATCTACTTTGAGCGAGAAATTCCCTTGAGAATCTGTCTTCGCCGATTGATATGCGAAACCAACTAGAGCCTCGGAAACCGGTTGACCACTGGCATCGACAACCATTCCTTCTAAGCGTGCAGATTTTTCTGCCAACGGTTCCAAAGAAATTTGACCTGCTTCTGCCAAAAACGCAGATAACGAAATTACTTTCTTCTGAAAACCAACTGCAGATATGGCAATCGTGCTTTCTTCAATATCAGGAAATCCAGGAAGTAGAAAATGCCCTCGAGAATCTGTTTTGCTAAGTCCGGCCACGTTTCGATCCCAACCCGTGGTCCATCGATCCAAAATTAAAGGGAACTCTTTCAAAGCACGGAGATAGACATTGGCTTCGATAGTCGCGTCAGGAAGAGGCTCTCCATTCGCATCATGAACTATGCCTTCCACCTCTCTCATAGGAGCAAAAACAATAACGAGTTCGCCGCTTGCAATCTCTGTGATCCATTCGCCTCCAACTAAAACAAATCTGGGATCAGCAGAGCAGAGACCGCCCCTAGATTGAGGAAGTTCCACCGTGAATCGTCCTGCAGAATCAGTCTGCACAGCGGAAGAAATATCGTTTGTTCCTTTTCCCATAATCAGCGTTGCCCAATGAGGAATTGGTTGTTTCTGCCTATCCAAAAGCCCTCTTAGATTCGTCTCTCCTCGTTGCTTTCTTTTCGTTCCCTCCGATACGCTTTCTCGGAGAACAAATGCTTCTCTTTGCTTTGGATCTAGCCAACCTAACTTCGTTGCAGGGATGGGATTTCCAAACACGTCCAGAATACGACCATTCACAGTTACGGAATTCTGATTCGTTGCGACCTGTGAATCTGCTGCCGTTGAAGAAAAAGCGTTGCGTGCCGAAGAATCCGTTTTTTGATCTTGATTAGCTGCTTTACGCTCGGCGGTGTTTTCGCTAGGAAGTTTAGCAATTTTTCCAGATGCCTTGATCGAATCCGAAAAATCTTCATGAAACAAAAAATAGCTTAGAAGAAATAAAAAAAGCGCCGCTACCCCAGCAAGTTTCCAGGAGTGAATATTTTGTAGACGCCGGCGCCACAACATCTTCCCACTCAAGGCTTCAAACTGGGCTAACTTAGCCAATGGCAGCAATGCGATACACCAACTACGCCGATCACCATAGTTGCGATCCAGTTTTTCGCGCAGTTGTTCAAGAGCACGAGAGAGGCGGGAATAGACTGTCGCCGGAGGAACTCCTTGCCGTTCTGCAATTTCGTTGGGAGTGAGATCCTCGAAAAAACGCAGCAATACTGTGGAGCGATACGGTTCTTCGAGTTCGAGCACGAGTCCAGCAATTTTACGTTGCACCGAAACTTGTTCCGCCAAATCCGCAGTCGAAGGCAGTGCTTCTTCTTTCGCAGCGAGTTGTTCGCGCTTTGCACGACGTGATTCTGCTTTCCCAAAATCGAAAACGGTGTGTCGGACAACACCCGAAAGCCAAGCCTTTGGATTTTGAATTCGATTCGTCGGCGTCTTGATCGCCGCGAGCCAGGTCTCCTGCACAACATCGTCAACTTTTGATTGATCGAAGACGAGGCTTCGCGCAAAGCTCCGCATCCAGCTCGAATGCTCGAGCATCGCTTCTATATTCAATGGGCTTTTACTATCTGCCATGTTTCCTCGCTGTAGAGGCGACATGGGCAGGGGAAATTCTTCAAACAAATCCAATATCTCCTGATTTCTATTAAATATACCATTCAGACGTAACTATTTACGAAATCGCAATTTAAGAAGAGGAGTTCTTGAGAGGACTAGCTGTCGCAACAAACAAGTTGAGGCTATTTATATTCCTAGCTTCGCCTTTGGAGCCGACTGAGCAGCACCGTAATAGCGACGCCCCTTCCACGCCTCACCAACTCCGTAGCGGCCTTTAGAAAAAGAGCTGATGAGAATCGCGGCATAGAGCAGATAGGCGAGCGGAGAAAGTAGAGCAAAAAGGAAACGGGGAACACCAACGCGAATATTGGTGGCGAAGTGAAAACAAAATAGAAGCGCTCCAGTCACTGCGGTCAGGATCAAAAACAAGCTCCAATCAAATGGGAGTGAACTGCGAGCCCAGATCGCAATCGCCGGAATCCAGGCGATCAACGACCAGGTCGTAGCAAACAAAAAGAGCAAAGAAGAGCCCAGCATCCAAAAACGAAAATCGAGCGCGACGGCAGCGCCTTTTTCGATTCCTTCCCACAGATCTTTGAAATCGCTGTACATGCGCGTGCGAATTAACTTCTCACCAAAGGCAACGAAAATGCGAAAGCCCTTTTCTTTGATTCGTTTGGCAAGCAGCACATCGTCGACGAGGTGATCCGCGGTGGGTTCGTAGCCTTTCACTGCATCGAATGCGGTTCGCGAAACGAGAATAAATCCGCCGGCGGCAACAGCGTTTCTCCGACGCGGATCGTTCACCGCTTCGAGAGGGAAAGCGATGCTGAGCAATACACCAAAAAGCGGCATCATTAATTTTTCCCAAAAGCTGACGCAGATCACTCGAGGCAAAAGAGAAAGCAAATCGAGATGATTTTTCAGCGCATAGCCCATCGCACGCGAGAGCGTTTCTTTTTCATGCAAGATGTCGGCGTCGGAACAAAGTAACCACTCCGATCGCGACTGTGCAGCGGCCATGGTCAATGCGTAGTTTTTCCCAACCCAATTGGGAGGCAAGTCTCCCTTGAGGTGTAAGACTCGTAATCGATTCGGATTTTGTTTGGCAAGCTCGTCGAGAATTTCACCCGTGCGATCTGTCGAGTCATCGTCGATGGCGATGATTTCAAACTGCGAGTAATCCTGTTCGAGTAAGGAACGAATGCAATCGCCAATGACTTCTTCTTCGTTACGCGCCGGAACGAGAATCGACACTGAAGGCGGATTTTGAGGAAGAGGAAATTTCTTAATCGCGCCGAGCTCGACCCAATCGCCCGAAGAAAGTCCCGCTCGCAAAATGGTGAATCCCCAAAATGCCAATAGAAGAATTGCGCCAGCAATCAGAATAATGGTCATACCTGCCAACAACTCCGCGTGCAGCGAAGATCAAGACAAGCCATATTCTTTCCAGCGTTTTTCAAGAAGAGTTTTTATTTCCGAGGAAACTTTGATTTCATCGGGCCAGTCGCGAGTGAATCCTTCGCTCGGCAATTTGCGAGTCGCGTCGATTCCCATCTTCGAGCCGTAATGAGGCAAACGTGAAGCATGATCGAGAGTTTCCATCGGCCCCATCGTGAACTGAGTGTCTCGCTCCGGATCGATGTGATTCAACGCCTTCCAAGCAACTTCGCGCGGATCGTGTACATTCACATCGGCGTCGACAACGACGATGACCTTCGTAAAAGCCGCTTGGCCTAGACCCCAAATCGCATTCATGATTTTTCGCGCGTGACCGGGATAACGCTTCTCAATCGAGACAATCATCAAGTTGTGAAACACACCTTCCCAAGGCATGTGATAGTCGACGATTTCAGGAAGTTGTTTTTTCAGAATCGGGAACATGATGCGCTCGATGGCGAAAGCCATGTGGCAATCTTCCTGCGGCGGCGGACCCACGACAGTCGTTTGATAAATCGGATCGCGGCGATGCGTGATGCACTCGATATGAAAAACGGGATAGTCATCAGCAAGAGAATAATATCCAGTGTGATCTCCAAAGGGTCCTTCGCGACGGCGCTCTTTGGGATCGACATAGCCTTCGAGCACGATCTCCGCACTCGCGGGAACTTCGAGATCGTTCGTTTCGCATTTCACCATCGGCACGGGTTTGCTGCGCAAGAAGCCGGCGAGAATCATTTCGTCGAGATCGGGTGGAGCGGGAATACACGCCGCAAAAGTCGAAGCAGGATCGCAGCCAAGCGCTACGGCGACGGGAAGTTTTTTTCCTTCCTTTGCCATCGCATCGAAATGACGCTTGCCGTCTTTGTGCAGATGCCAGTGCATGCCTGTTGTGCGCTCGTCATAGACTTGTAAGCGATACATGCCGCTATTGCGTTTGCCGCTGCGCGGATCGTGAGTCACCACAAGTGGCATCGTGATAAAAGGCCCACCATCCTGCGGCCAGCAGGTGAGAACGGGAATCTCTCCGAGATTCGCATCTTTCCCCTTCTTAATCACTTCTTTGCACGGCGCACTGCGCACAGATTTAGGAAAAAACGAACCTAGCTCGGCCAACTTTGGGAGCATCTTCAACTTGTCGAGCAAACCAGAAGGCGCATTCGCATCGAGGAAAGAATTCAACCGATCGGCGATTTCCTCTAGTGAATCAACGCCCAAGGACAGATTCATCCGCTTCGAGGAACCGAAGGCGTTGATCAGCAAAGGCATCTTCGAGCCCTTCACGTTCTCAAACAACAAAGTCGGGCCCGAAGTTTTAGAAACTTCGTGTGTAATCGCAGAGATCTCGAGTTTCGGATCGACCTGCGCCTTCACCCGGCGCAGCTCACCAGACTCTTCGATCGCTTGAATAAATTCGCGTAAATCGTCGTAGGCCTTTGGCATGAAGGCCTACATGTTAGAGGCCAAACGGCGAATCGCAAAACATCTATATCGAAGCCTACTGATCAAGAATTATTTCTCATCGCAGCCTATGTCGACGCGGCCCTCTTTGACTCGAATTTCGTTGTCCAAGTCCAATTCGCTTGATTCGGGCTGATACATCGGGTCGCCTGCGTTCTTGCAGGGCGAGTTAGCTCCAATGTGAAAGTCATTATTCGCCAGCAATTGTGGATTCACATTGAGATTTCCCGTGCCGGCATAGCCTCCACGCACATCGCTATAGCTCACTGTGAGCGTCCCACTCTGTTTATAAATTTCTGCACCACTTGCCCCATCCCAGAACAGAGAGTTATTGATCGTGGAATTCCCGTTGAGATGCGCCAGCGCATGACCCGCATTATTTGAGCCCCCTGCATTCGCAATAAAAGAGCAGCTCGCAATCGTGAGATTGCTGTACTTGCTGCGCATTGCCCCTCCCATGCTGGATGCCGTATTGGAAATAAAGGCGCAATTGCGAAGGTTTGGATAGCTATCGCTTGAGTAAATGGCCCCACCCTCCACAGCAGAGTTCGACTGGAATTTACAATTGCGAATCACTGGCTCAGCGAAGCTCTTCATATAGATAGCGCCACCGAAACTGGGAGATTGGTTTTCAGTGAAGAGGCAATTGGCGATCAATAAGTGGCTCGCATCGTTATGCATCCCGCCACCTTGTGAATAATTTCCTCGTTTGATTATGAAACCGGAGAGCTCGGCATCTTCGTTGAGATTTCTTGCAAGCACACAAGAGCGATTGGCGACATTGTTGCCATCGATGATCGAGAGGTGTTGAGCGGGATTACGAACCGTACTACCAACCGCAGCGTAACCACCTCGGATTTTCAAATCCTTGTTCTGCCAATCGAGGATGTGTCCGTTGATTTTGGTATAGGTACCGGCAACTACTCGAATCTCATTGTCTGGCGCTGCCGCATTGATCGCTTGCTGAATACTTCCAAAAGGATTCGCAGAGGATCCATTTTGAGTTGGATTGTTCGCCGCGTTGTCATCAACCCAAAAAATTCCAGGTTCTGTAGGCGGCTCGGGATTTACCGTAATCGCGACGCTGTCATTCACTGCCGGAGCGCCACCATCGCTGACTGTAATCCTCAATATATAAGAGCCCGCCATTGAGAAGCTGGCACTCGTGTCGATTGCAGCACTATTGCCAAAAGTCACATTTCCCGGACCCGATTGCTTTGACCAAGCAATACTCAGTTGTCCTGGAGGGTTCGGCAAACCGTCATCCGTCGCTGTTGCATCGAGATTCGCAAGTGCTGGCAAAGTAACCGTCTGATCCGCGCCCGCATTGACTGTTGGTGGCTGGTTTTGCGGAGCCGCTTGAATACTGACCGAAGCGGTATCACTTGCACTGGCATTACAGTTGTCGATCACTGTCAAAGTCACGGTGTAGTTGCCCGCATTCGAATAGCTATGAGATACATTGATCCCACTCGCCATCTGTCCGTCTCCAAAATTCCAACTGTAAGAAGAAATCGAGCCGCCGGGATCCGACGAACCCGCGCCACTAAAACTCAACGCCTGATTCACTTGCCCAGACTTGTTAGGACCTGCGTTGGCCACTGGTGCTGTGTTTCCATTACAGGGATTGCTCCCAGAGCTAATCGTCGCAACTGCCGAATCACTCGCAGACATCGCCCCACAATTATCTCGCACCCATAAGCGCACGTTGTATGTCCCCGCTGTTGCGAAACTATGCGAAACCGTCGCATTCGCTTGCCATCCCGTGTATTGACCATCCCCAAAATTCCACCAGTAGGAAGTGATCGTCGCGTTTCCATTTGGATCCGTAGAAGAGCTACCACTAAAACTCAACGACTGAGCTATCGAACCTGAACGATCAGGGCCCGCGTTGGCCGTTGGCGTTTGATTATTGCCACAAGGAGAAGATGGATTGACCGTAATGTTCACATCATCACTTGCGGAGAGCTGCCCATCGTTCACTGTCAAGCGAAGTTGATAGATTCCAGCGGCAGAAAAGCTCGCCGTAGTCTGCGCAGAAGAGGGATTGGCAAAAACAACAGTCCCTACACCCGACACTTTTGACCACTGATAAGAAAGAACCCCCGGAGGATTCGGCAATCCATCATCGTTTGCATTTCCTTGAAGAATCGCAGAAACGGGGAAAGTAATCGTTTGATCCGCTCCAGCGTTTACCGATGGAGCCTGATTCGTAGAGTGGATTGTGACTGCAACGCTATGAGTTGTGCTCGCATTGCAATTATCCGTCACAGTAAGAACTACTGTGTAGCTACCTGCAGCAGAATAACTATGAGAGACGTTAACTCCACTCGCAATTTGACCGTCTCCAAAATTCCAAACATAGGAAAGAATGCTTCCTCCAGGATCGGAAGAAGCGATTGCACTAAAAGCTAGAGATTGTCCAATTTGCCCCGATTGATTTTGCCCAGCATTGGCAATAGGCGGCACATTTCCATTGCAATGATTATTCCCTCCCAGGACTGTCACTTGCACAGAGTCAAACTGAGAAATTGTCTCGCAATTGTCCTTCACCCATAACCGCACTAGGTAACTACCCGAAGAACCATAACTATGACTCGAAACACCCCAGAAGGAATTCCACTCTGTTGCTGTTCCATCCCCAAAATCCCAACGGTACGAGCTAATTGCCGCATGTGGACCAGCAATCCCCGAGCCGTGAAAAGTCAACGGGAACCCAACATGTCCGACTTGATCCGCGCCTCCATTTGCGATTGGAGCAACGCTTGCCGGACAGCTTGAGGGGGTAGCAATCGTCACCGTTAGGGTATCTGGCTCTGAAGCACGATTGCATCCATCAAAAACAATCAGACTCACTGTGTAAACCCCTGGAGAACTATAAGAATGATTCGCTGTGACGGAGTTTGCTATGGCCCCATCGCCAAAATTCCATCGATACGAAGAGATACCAATGTTGTCAGTGGAAAGAAAACCATCGAAAAACATAAGAGCGTTAGGTATTGCGCCTTGATTAGGTCCAGCTTCGGCAACAGGAGCAGGATTGTTGGAACAATCAAGTTCAAATGCGATCTGCACCTCGTCCGAAGAGGAAAACACTCCATCATTTGCCGTCAAACGGAACAAGTAATCGCCTGCCCTGGAAACAGTGACGGAAGTTTGCGGCGAGTAGGGCGAAGAAAATGTCACTTCTGCAAATGCTGGAGCAATCACAATCGACCAAGCTGCAGACAACTCTGATCCAACGGGGCGACCGTCATCTACAGCGATCCCATTGAGCTGTGCTGTTCTTTGATTGACCATTGATTGGTCCTGACCAGCACAAACAGTTGGCCGATTGTTTGGAACAAAAGCAATATCAGTTTCGTCGGCGCCAATATCAATACGGCTAAATCGAACTCTCGGCTCACCTTCTAGGTCTGTTTCGTTTATTCCAGCTGAAATTGAAGGATCTCCAGCATTGATACACGGCGAAAAATCCGAAAGATGCCAATCGGAGTCCGAGAGAAAATTGGGGTTCAGTTCTATATTTCCCTCTCCAGGCGCACCCCCTCGAATATTGCAATATCGAACTGTTGCCGGACTATCTTCGGTCAATATCTCCCCTGTATTGAAGCAACCCTCTGTTGAACCCGTCCAAAGAATAGAGTTAGCGATGTCGAGCCTACCGGTCTTGGAGAATATTGAACTACCCGCAAAACTTCCTAAGAAACTGCATTCATTTACTTTCAAGTGAGAGCGAATACTGTAAATGCCACAGCCTTTATAGACTGCAACATTGGAAATGAACGCACAGTTTTGAACTTCTAGCTCGTGAGTACTTGAGCCATAGATATTGAAAATTCCGCCTCCGTGATCGCCTTGATTAGAAATGAAAACGCTATCCTTGATCAGACCGGCTCCAAAATAATTACAAATTCCACCTCCAGGATTGGCCGAGTAGTTGTTGATAAATTGACAGCGTTCAATGCGAGGGTTTCCGTGATTAACCGTGATTCCCCCTCCATAAAATCCGTGATTGTCTTCAAATACGCAATCTAAGACTAGAAGGTCTGATTCACGAATTTCTAAAGCCCCAAAAAAAGAATAGCTCTTCCTGAAAGTGAAGCCCGACAATTCCGAAAGACTGCTCAGGTTGACAGCTCCAACACCACTTTTTGTATAAACTTGATCGGAGAAAATCAAAATTGACGGATAGAGTTTTGGATCGCGCAGCGAACTCCCCACAGCCGACCATCCCCCACGAATGATCAAGTCTATTCCCTCCCAATGTAGTGAATAGTAGTGATTCGTTTGACCGGTTGGAGGCTCGACGACGTAGTTCCCGCCAACGACACGAATCTCGGATCCATACGCGGCATTTGCGAGTGCCAAACGAAGGTTAGAAAAAGGCGCTTCGACAGATCCATCGCCACTTGAGCCTGTAGCGTTTGAGTCGACCCACAAAACCGGAGTAGGGTTGGGAATCGCAGGTAGAACACGGACGTCCACTTGATCGAAACCGGTTTTCTGCCCGTCAGAAGCTGTTAGCCGAAGACTATAAGTGCCAGGTTCCGGAAAACTCACCGATGAAGTGCTTGAGAACACATCAGAAAAAACAACCGAGCCAGATGAATTCATTAAGGACCAATGCAGCACAACAGCATTTCCTGACGGCAAACCATCATCTTGAACCACCCCGGATAGAGTAACCGACTGCGGGAAATGGATGCTCTGATCTGAGCCAAGTGTGACTGAAGGTGCTTGATTCCCCAGTAGCACACTACTCCACTCATCCGCCCCCATGTCTGTCCGACTTCCTAGAATTCGCAGTTCTCCATCGATGTCTTTTTCGTTAACTCCCGGAGTAAAACCAGGGTCACCCGCGTCTCGGCATGGCGAGTTCAGGGACAGGTGTGCGTCAGAAGCGTTCAAGAACCCGGGGTCGACATTGATGTTTCCAACACCCCAAGTAATTCCTTGCACATTGGAGTACGCAACTTCGATATAAGCGAGACCCGAAAACTCCTCGGCCCTTACTTCATCCCCTCCATCCCACAAAATTGAATTGGCAACCTTAACGATAGAGCCAAAATCGGTTGCGATCGCTCTCCCTCGCTCGGAAGAATTTGAAAGAAAAGAACAGTGATCAATAACACTGCCGGAATAGTAAAGATAAATAGCTCCTCCTGCGCAGCTATTACAGGTTTGAGGGGAAAAAGAACCGCCAACACGGTTTGCCAAAAACACACAGTTCTTCAGCCGTACGGCATGCACTGGATCTGGCAACCCCAAAGGCCCAAGTCCGCAATGGGCGATAGCTACAGCGCCCCCGTAAGCCGCGACATTGGATTCAAATCGACAATTAGAAATCGAGTACAGTGAAGTGGATTGAAGTAAAATCGCTCCTCCATATGAAGTAGCTCCGTTTTCCACAAACTCACATTGATCGATTTCGATAGAATTCTCTAGAGATACAAAAAGTTTGGTTTGAACTGATATGGCGCCACCCCCAACGTAGTAGCCGTTGGCATTCGACTGGTTTTTTAGAAACTTGCAATGTTCGATCCTCACCTGACCTGGAATATTTTCAAAAAACAAAGAGAGGCCGCCACCATAGCCGGCCTGATTATCTTCGAAATGGCAATTCCGAATCAGCAAACTCGAATCGATACCAAATAACCCACCTCCGAATGAGACAGAGTTTGTACTCGGCAAGTATGTCCCTAAGCCTCTCTTGACTATGAATCCTGAGAACTCGCTAGGCGCTGGAACATTTTGTATGGAGACACAGGAGATGCCCCTGTACTCGCCATCAAGAATCGTTGGGTATAGAACGGGATCTCGGGGTCCATTGAGATAGGCATAGCCACCCCTGATGAAAAGAGGCTTATCAACCCATCGAATGATCGGTCCATTGGCACTGGTATAGACCCCTTGAACAACTTGGATTGTATTGAAAGGCCCCGCGGCATCGACGGCCTCCTGTAAGCTTAAAAATGTGCCTCCTCCTCCGCCTCCAGGAGCTACCCATAAAGTGACGTCTTGAGTAAGAAACTGATAATAGGCGCCCTGGTTATTATCGATACCGATGTTACCCACATGATCCGTCGATTGAACATAAAAGAAGTAGATGCGATCTGATTCAAGTCCGCTAAGAAGAATATTGTGGGATGTCGTCAATTCATCACGCGTTATGGAGTTCATTTGGTTTATCGAAGTTCCGTAGAAAACACGGCTTGATGAGGGTTCGTTTGTGCTCCAAGTAATCATTGCCCCCGAAGAGTATTGACCAGCGCGTACATTACTAATCAGAGGTATCGACCCATCGATGCTTGCCGATATCTCCACAACGGCCGACTGTCCTTCTCCTGCGTTGGCATCGAAGTACTTTAGAGAAACCGTATCCTCATCCGCGATGAGTAAACCGGCACCGTTTGGTAGCGTGGTGAAAGGCAACACTCCCTCGAATCGCGTACTTTGAAGACTTACTTCTGTGAGAGTTATTGGTAGTGGTAAAGGTCGGGAACTACTTGTTGCAAATACTTGAACCGTCTCTCGGAGGTTTGGATTAATGGGGTAATTGAAATCGACAAGCGATATCTGCGCAGAAGTTTCTTGAATCCCATAGATGTTCTGATCCAAAAAGAGAATTCCACGCCCAGGAGGAGTAAATCGAGAAACATTGATTCTGCCGTGACCAAAGTAAACGTCGAAACCAGGATTCCCTAAGTCATCCGCCGTGAATTTTAATAAATTCAAAACCTCATCGGGAGTAAGCGCCACATTGCCTGTCAGAATAAGCGCTGCGGCTCCTGCCACATGGGGACACGCCATGCTTGTTCCACTCGCGGGAAGGTAATCTGAGCCAACTACGACGGAAGTCATCTGGGTCCCATTTGCCTTGAGAGATAAGATCGCTGCTCCTGGAGCGGAAATATCTATTTGCTCTCCCCAATTCGAAAATGAAGCCTTTTGGTCAAGATAATTTGTTGCCGCTACAGCAACGACCGTATCGATATTTGCTGGGAAAAAATTGGCGACATCGGAATTTTCATTTCCCGCTGCAGCAATAACTACAACTCCTTGTTCATGTGCGTAGTGAAACGCATCAATGAGATCCGGTGAAGTTCCACCGCCACCCCAAGAATTACTCAAAACATGAGCCCCGTTATCAACGGCATAGTAAACTCCGTCAGCTAATGCATAGTCAGCTCCTGAACCTCCATCGCTCAACCCCTTCACCGCCATGATCTTTGCTTGTGGCGCAACTCCGACAACACCAATTGAATTGATGGGAGCTGCGATCGTTCCGGCACAATGAGTGCCATGTCCGTGACCGTCGGTTGGGTCCGTATCGCCTTGGGCAAAATCCATTCCATAAACATCATCTACAAAACCGTTCTGATCATCGTCGATGCCGTTCCCAGGTAACTCCCCTGGATTCGTCCACATGTTTGCAGAAATATCCGGATGATTCCGATCGACTCCAGTGTCAATCACCGCGACAATCACACCTTGCCCTTTCAGATCGATATTCCAAGCTTGATCCGCTTCAATTTTTTCCATCCCCCACAAATCGAGAAAGGTTTGTCCCCAAGCTCCCTGACTCCACTGTCCATCTTGATTTGGATCGACGTAGGTATCGCTTGGCAGATCAGAAACAATCGAAAGCTGAAGAACAGGTCTGCAATCCTTAATTCCTGCCTGTTGCTTGATTTCCGCGATCAGTTCCTCACGGTTCGAGATGGCGGAGGAAAACTTCAAGACATAAGAATTTGCAGCCCTCGTGCTCAATTGACTTGCCATTGCGCTGGCTTGACGGTCGGCATCTGATTTTGTCATGGCAGGTTTATCAGAAAGCAATCGTTTAGATCGAATCGATGCCGCCTGATTACGAAAAATTTGATCCGGCATCTTGCCAGATCGGATTTCTCCTTGGATTCGTGAAGGAGCTAGCTTGGAAAGCACTGGACGGACTTCTGCGAGTTCAACTCTTTGTAGGGGAGAAATCGTTTCTCTCAAATGCGAAAGAGCCTGTTGATTAGATTCGAGATAAAGCTTCTGCGCAAAAGAGTTGTAAACCGCCAACCCCGGCTCGAATTCCACGATTAACTCTCGGTCGTGGTACTGAGGCTGTGAGCTACTGACCGCAACGGGCGCTGGATCTTCAGCTTTGCTTAAGTTGGAATTGGACAGAGAAACAGCTGCCTGCTCCTCGTTCCCACAGCTCAACAACGCGCTCGTAGCTAAGCAGAAAAATAGAATTGACCTGATCCCTCTTCTTATATCCCGGCAGTTCATCACTACTCTCCTGGACCGTCTAGTCTTGTTGCTGCTCTACAAATTAACTCCTCCCGCTCCGTCCTCCACCCCTCTGAACGCGTCACTCCAATTTTGGGGACAGTAAATTTGCAATTTTCTAAAAATTATTTCTCGTCGCAACCTATGTCGATTCGACCCTCTTTCACTCGAATCTCGCTGTCTAAGTCCAATTCATTCGATTCAGGCTGATACATCGGGTCGCCTGCGTTTTTGCAGGGTGAGTTGTTTCCAATATGGAAGTCACTATTTGTCGCCAATTGCGGATTCACATTGAGATTGCCCGTGCCGGCATAGCCTCCACGCACATCGCTGTAGCTCACCGTGAGTGTTCCACTTTGTTTATAAATTTCTGCACCACTTGTGCCATCCCAGAATAAAGAGTTGTTGATCGTGGAACTGCCATTGAGATGCGCCAGCGCATGACCTGCATTATTCGAGCCACCTGCGTTCGCAATGAAAGAGCAGCTCGCAATCGTGAGATTACTGTACTTGCTGCGCAACGCTCCTCCCATACTGGATGCAGTATTTAAGAGAAAGGCACAATTGCGAAGGTTTGGATAGCAATCGCTTGAGTAAATTGCTCCACCTTCCACAGCAGAGTTTGATTGGAATTTACAATTGCGAATCACTGGCTCAGCGAAGCTCTTCATATAGATAGCGCCACCGAAACTGGGAGATTGGTTTTCAATGAAGATGCAATTTGCAATTAACAAGTGACTGGCATCGTTATGCATCCCGCCACCTTGAAAGTAATTTCCGCGCTTGATGGTGAAGCCGGAAAGTTCAGCATCTTCGTTGAGATTGCGTGCGACTATGCAAGAGCGGTTCGCAAGGTTGTTTCCATCAATGATGCAAGGATACTGTGCTGGATTTCGAACTGTACTGCCAACAGCCGCATAACCTCCGCGAATCTTCAAGTCTTTATTTTGCCAATCAAGAACGTGTCCGTTGATTTTGGTGTAGGTACCGGCAACGACTCGAATCTCATTGTCGGGCGCTGCCGCATTGATCGCCTGTTGAATACTTCCAAAGGGATTCGCAGAGGAACCATTTTGAGTTGGATTGTTCGCTGCGTTGTCATCGACCCAGAAAATTCCAGGTTCGATTGGTGGCTCTGCATTCACGGTAATAGATACCGTATCGGTCGCACTCAAAGCGCCATCACTCACCGTGAGTCTAAGTACATAGCTACCATCGATCGAGAAACTCGCGCTCGTGTCGCTCGCTAAACTATTTCCAAAGCTGACATTGCCGGGTCCCGATTGCTTCGTCCAAGCAAAACTCAATTGTCCGGGATTACTCGGCAAGCCATCATCGCTCACCGTCGCATCCAAATTTGCCAACGCCGGCAGAGTGATACTTTGATCCAACCCAGCATTCACAGCGGGTGCTTGATTCGATTGCGACTGAATCGTTACGAGTGCTATGTCGCTCGACGAAGCACTGCAATTATCAATCACCGTCAAAGTCACAGTGAAACTACCGGCACTCGCATAGCTGTGTGAAGTACTCACTCCACTCGCCGATTGTCCATCACCGAAATTCCAAGAGTAAGAACTAATGGAACCGCCCGGATCCGAGGAACCAGATGCACTGAAACTCAGCGATTGGCTTGTCTGTCCCGATTTATTGGGACCGGCATTCGCGATCGGAGCAGTATTTCCATTGCATGGATTGTTGGAACCGATTGTGACAATCGCCGTGTCGCTTGCCGACATCGCTCCGCAACTATCCTTCACCCACAGACGCACACTGTAATTGCCTGCCGCAGCGAAACTGTGTGAGACGCTGGCACTTGCTTGCCAATTGGCAAATTGTCCGTCGCCAAAATTCCACCAGTAGGAAACGATAGTCGCATTGCCGTTCGCGTCGGTAGATGCAGATCCGCTAAAACTCAATGCCTGAGCCAATGAACCAGAACGATCCGGTCCCGCGTTTGCAATGGGAGCCAAATTTCCTGCACAGGGATTTCCTGCCGCAGCATTCACAGTAACGTTCAGATCATCGGAACTCTGCAACGCGCTGTCATTCACAGTCAAACGCAACACATAACTTCCAGTAAGAGAGAAGCTCGCTGTCGTCTGTAAAGCAGAAGAATTCGCAAAACTCACATTGCCAGGGCCACTGAGCTTTGACCAAGAGTAGGTACAGATTCCCGGAACCGGCAATCCATCATCCTGCATTTGCCCCAATAAATTCGCGACTGCAGGTAAGGTGATTGCCTGATCTGCACCGGCGTTTGCAATAGGAGCTTGATTGACTGGCCCATTTCCGTTCGAGAATTCAT
Source organism: uncultured Planctomycetales bacterium (assembly GCA_964570465.1). Taxonomy (GTDB): domain Bacteria; phylum Planctomycetota; class UBA1135; order UBA1135; family CAZMYG01; genus CAZMYG01. Next base: position 14,228 of record CAZMYG010000005.1, on the reverse strand, counting down.
CCGCACCTATATCCATGCGATTCCCGACGCGTCTAGCGCCACCATCTAAATCACTCTCACCGAAAACAGCGCTAAATGCTGGATTCCCCGCATTGATGCAGGGCGAATTTGCGGAGAGATGAAAGTCGCCAACAGCAATCTGTGGATTTGCACTGATGTTTCCAACACCTGTATAGCCGCCCTGGACATCGCAATAGCGAACCGTCAGCGAGCTTTCATACCAATCATGTACTGAAATCTCGCTGACCTCCGCGGGGTCATTCCACAGAATGTTGCCGTCGAGGATTACATCGCCTGTATTGAAGCCAATGCCGATCGTCGGTTTCGTTGAGGGCGATACCTGCCACTGCTTATTCCTAACAAATGTGGAATTTAGAATTGAAGCATCGCCAAGAAATACAGAGATGGCCGTTGCACCAGACGACACCTGATTACTGTCAAATAAACAGTTCCGAATGACCGGGTGTGAGCGCTCGTCTTCTGCGGGATATATAGAGATTGCTCCCGCGTTATATCCATAGTTCCGTAAGAATTTGCAATTTTGAATCGTGGGACTTGCTGGAAGAAACGGGTAGCCCTCTATAATCCGAACCGTTGCTTCTGTGGCGAAATTGTCTTCAAAAACACAATCCGAAATGAGTAGATCTGCCCCTTCAATTCGGAAACTTGGATATCCCGAGGGCGCATAATAAAAACCCGGGTTCGTCCGCCCTAAGTTGCGAAGCACGAAGCCTGAGAACTCGGAACTGCTGGTCAATTGGCGAACAACGACGCAGCTGCGATTCTGCAACTGAAGACCATCGAGAATGCTGCGATATAGCGCCGGGTTTCGAACCGTACTTCCTGCTGCGGCAAAGCCTCCGCGCAAAATCAAATCCTTCTCTTCCCAAACCACGATATCGCCAGAAGCCGTTGTGTAGTTCCCGCCAACCACATGAATGCGGTCGCCGAGTGCGGCGGCATCTACGGCCTGTTGAATTGTCGCGAAAGGCTGAGATGCGGAACCGTTCTGGATATTGCTTCCTTGAGCTGCGCTGTCGACCCAGAGAATCGGAGATTGGGGGTTGGCAAGCAGTGTTACTTGGATTTCATCGTGAGCGAAATAAACACCATCCCAAGCTAAGAGTCTAAGGATATAGGTACCCGGCGCAGAAAAAGAAACAGCCGTGGATGCTTGCATCGGATTGGAAAAAATCACATCTCCAGGTCCGCTTTTTTTTGTCCAGGCCATAAGCAATAAATTTTGGGGAAGCGTGCTGTCGTTGACGCTTGCCTGAATATTGGCTGTCGTAGTGGGCAAGTTGATCACCAAATCAACACCCGCCTGCACCAGCGGTGCCAAATTGCCTGATCCCGTTCCCAAATATTCGTCCGCTCCCATATCTGCCTTTGGTCCAGTGACACGCGTTTCTCCATCCAAATCTGTTTCTCCAGGAAGGAGGTTCACAGTATCTCCTGAATTGATACAGGGAGAGCTTGCGGAGAGATGAAAGTTGCCCGCTGACACAAACTGAGGCGAGGTTTGAATATTGCCAGGACCGAGAAATCCCCCCTGAACACAGGAATAATAAATCTGTGGAGCACATCCCCCTTGATCCTCGTACTCAATCGCTGAAGAATTTGTAACACCCGAGCTCCAAAGTATGCATCGGCGAATCGACGCTGAAGTCCAACCGGAATAAATGACAAAACCCGCCGGAGAGTTGTTGTCCATGAAGGTGGAATTAACAAACCGGGGAGAACCAAAAGGACCCAGATAGGCCGCCCCACCCTGCTCAAAACCAACATTGCCAATCAGAGCGCAATTTCGGAATTCAGGCGAACCGTAATAGCAACCAATAGCGCCGCCATATGGCGCAGAGTTGTTTGCAATAACGCAACGATCTAATCTTGGCTGTTGTGCGCCGGCCCCACTAAAAAAAACCATCGCACCAGAGCCATAATGCACACCGTCCTCAAAACCGAGCTCCCCAGCTTGGTTTCCCAAAAAGAGAGTGTCCTGAATCAGCGTTTGGCCCAAAGAGCCAAAGTTTGGGTATTCAAAGTCCGTATGGTAAAGAGCCCCACCGTCACGGCGTACGTAATTATTTAAGAACAAGCATTTTGAAATTTTAGGGGAACTCAAACTGTTATATAACCCTGCTCCGTCATTTGACCTGTTAGAAATGAAGGCACACTTTTCAATTCTCGGGCTGCTGAAATTGCGATTGATCATTCCTCCACGCTGATTGCCATAAAATACACAGTCCAAGATGGCAAGATCGGAATGATCGTTCGCCATTCCCCCATAACCATTGCGAACAAGAAATCCAGAGAACTCAGAAGTGGAATCCAGCCCTATCGTTACCACGGAAAAATCCTCCTCATACTGAGAAGAAAGCAGTTCGCTCCCATCGATCACGGAAAGATACAGGCGAGGATCTCTTAACTCGCTTCCGGTCGCAGCGAATCCACCCTGGATGGTGAGACTTTTATTCTCCCAATAAATGATTGAGCCCGACTCTTCACTATATTCCCCAGCGACAACGCGGATGCGATCTCCTGGCGCTGCTGCAGCAATTGCTTGTTTAATTTTGGAAAAGGGAAATTGGGAAGATCCATTCTGAATTGAGTTGCCCTGACTGTTGTCATCAACCCAGAGCACCGCGGGTTGTGGATTGGCATTTACGGTGACCTGAATTTGTGCCACCGAAATCAATTCGCCATCGGTCGCCGTGAGATTGATTCGATAGAAACCAGGAGCAGAAAAGCTGGCCACGGTTTGGGCATGAAGAGCATTCTGAAATTCAACTTTCCCAGGACCTTGAGCCTTACTCCAGGCACTTCTCAAAACTGGACCAGGCAATCCGTCGTCGGAAAGAGACCCTTGAAGGGGGATCGAGAAAATCGGCAAGGTGATCGAAACATTCTGGCCCGCATTAACAATAGGAGGAGAATTCCCGCTTGGGTTTTGTGTCGAGAATTCATCTGCGCCCATATCGACTCGATTGCCTGAAACTCGTGGCTGTCCGTCTAGATCCGTCTCCCCACTAGCAGGCACAAAGCCGGGCGCCCCTGTATTTCGGCAAGGAGAAGTCGACAGTAAGTGAAAATTCCCCGAACCCACAAACTGCGGATCGAGATTGATATTGCCACTACCGACTCCCTGGTAACCACCCCGGATATTGCTGTAATTCACCTCCATAAAACCGGCGCAGTGAAGTTCAGAATGGAGATTGTCGTCATAGCCATCCCATAAAATGCTATTCGAAATGGAATTTAGCCCACCGAGAACTGAAACACCGGAACCTTCAACTGCAATGTTTTCTAAAAACGTGCAATTTTGAACCCCTAGAGTTGTCGAAGCAGAATGCAGACCGCCTCCGCGCAGAACGGCATAATTTTTTATAAACGCACAGTTTTTCACCTGGTAATTGCTTGAATCGCAACAAGCGCCGGTCTCAAGATAGACTCCGGCACCATGTCCCGCCTGGTTGGAAACAAAGCTGCAGTTCTCAATTTTCATGTCATCGCATTCGACAAAAATTCCACCTCCGGATTCTGTCGCAATATTCGAAAGGAAAAGCGATTTTCGAATCGCAACGTCTCCAGCATTAATGGAATAGAATAAGCCTGCACCCTGCTCCGCTTCGTTCGCGATGAAAACGCAATCAGAAAGGACCGGTGTCCCTTCTCGAGTAAAAATCCCTCCTCCCTGCTTGGAACGATTACTGATGAATTTGCAGTTTTCTATGAGAGGACTGCTGCCGAAGCTTGCTAAAGCTCCTCCTAAATCTTGAGATGAGTTGGATTCAAAAACACAATGACTGATTTTAAGATTCCCCGCATTGATGCGCATTCCACCACCGTCACGGTAGTTGACATATATTTCGCTTTCAGCGTTTCCGCCCCTAAGGAGGAAGCCGCTGAATTCGCAACTGGAATCAATGTTGGCGATGGTGACGCAGCGACGTCCTAAAAGATTCTGTCCATCAAGAATGCTCAAAAACTGTGCAGGATTACGCGTCCCTTCAACCGCTGAATAACCCCCAAGCAAACGAACCCCAGAAATGGCCTGATCCCAAGTGACAATGTCTCCGGCTGCCGAAGTGTACGTGCCTTGGACAACACGAATTTCCTGACCTGTCCCGGCGATATTAATTGCTTGTTGAATAGTGGAGAAAGGATGAGCAGCTGATCCGTCTTGCACGGCACCGGAGGCGTTGTCGTCAACCCACAATACGCCGCCTGTAAGCGTCGCAACCGGGGCTGCTTCTCCCCTCTCCAAGCCAATGAATAGGAGAAAAAAGAATAATAGCCCATTCTGAAACACCCGGTTGCTCATCGCTGCTCTCCTAGACCTCACAGTCCGTTACTGTCCTACATACACTCTCTCCTTCCGCACCCTCCACACCTCTGAACGCGCTAGCCCCATTTTAGGGACAGAAAATTTGCAATTTTCTAAAAATTATTTCTCGTCGCAACCCATGTCTACACGGGAACCTACGAGACGTGACTGTCCATCTATATCTTTTTCGTTCGGCGCAAGTTGTGTTGAAAAAGCCCCGGCATTCACGCACGGTGAATTGTTTCCCAAACGGTAGGATGTTGTATTGAGGAACTGGGGATTCACGTTTACGAGCCCCGCGTAAGAAATCACCGTCCCGCAACCAGTTGAAATCTCTCCGTTCTGGATATTGCAATAGTTCAACTGAACGTAGATATCGTCTGCAAGGCAGACTTCGTCAGCCATATTGCAATTCCACTGCGAACGATCGTTATCCCAGAAAATGCAATTCTGAATTAAGGGACTGCCGCCAGTCGCTGAGATGCCTCCAAAGTACTGCCCGACATTTCCGGTGACGGTGCAATTCCTCACAGTGATACTGCCGGAAATTCGAATCCCGCCTCCGCCGACTCCGGAGTTGGCAAGATTCTTGGCGATGAGACAGTTGCGCACGATGCCAGATCCTGAAATATCCACTCCCGTTGCATAGTTGTCCTTGATATTGCATCGCTCAATGAGAGTGCCGCTACTTACACCACTAAGCTTGAGTGCTGGCGCTCCACCGACGCCGTAATTGGTCATCAGCGTACAGTTGAAAATCACGGGACTTCCTCCAGAAAGAGAAATCGCCGAACCACGCGCCTTGATGATCTTAAGTCCCTCGATACGAACAGAGTTGGCGGCACTCGACGCAGTCGCCATGAAACCAAACACGGAATTATCGCTCCCGTCATTGAGATCGATGAGACATGCATCGACGGAACCCATTCCTTTAATCGTGATGCCTTTGTTTTGGATCACGAGATTGCGATTTCCCGGCCCTTTATACATTCCAGGCTTGATCTGAATCGTGTCGCCGGTGAAAGCGGCATCGATCGCTTCTTGAATCGAATCGAAAGGATGCATCGTGCTGCCGTCTTCGAGCGGGTCGCTCAGACTCGTATCGTTGTCGAGCAAATCCCCTGGCGCGTCGTTGTCGACAAACAAAGTTTGCGGAGAACTGGGCGCTTGTGGTGCGGATTCGATTGTGATGAGGGCACTATCCATCGCCGAGGCGCCGCAGGCATCGGTAATCGTGAGAGTTAAATTGAAAACGCCTACGCTTGCATAAGTGTGCGTCACATTCGCTCCACTCGCTGAGGAGCCGTCACCAAAACTCCACTGATAGCCCGCGATGGACCCACCAGGATCCGAAGAAAGCGAAGCGGAAAATGACATAGACACGCCCACGGTTCCTGTTCGATCAATTCCAACATTGGCAATTGGAGGCTGATTGTTTGCGCAGGGATTCCCGCCGGAACTCGCATTGACCGACATCTCATCAGAAGCCGTGATCAAACTATCGTTTGCGGTGAGACGGAGCACATAGTTCCCAGGCGCAGAAAAACTAGCGCTCGTGTTGGGTGAACTTGCGTTCGCAAAACTTACGGTGCCGGGCCCGCTCACTTTGGACCAAGTTTTTGTCAACGCGGCACCTGCTGGCAATCCATCATCACTCACCGAACCGGCGAGAGAAGCACTCGCGGGCAAAGTAATGCTGCGATCGGGACCGGCATTCACTACGGGCGCTTGATTGGGAGCGCCCGAACCGCCGCCGATCGTCACGAATACATTCTTGCCAGGATTCGAAACTTTGCCGCAGTTATCCTTCACCCAAAGAATCGCTGTAAAACTTCCAGCCGAAGCATAGTTATGTTGCACGATTGCGTTGGGCTGATAGCTCAGCACCTGACTTCCGTCGCCAAAGTTCCAGGCATAGCCCACCACGCTTCCATTGGGATCATAGGAAGGTGAAGCGTTTAAGCTCACAGGCACACCAACTGTACCGTTCACAGATGACGCCGCGACCGCCGCAATTGGACCTGGATTGTTGAGACAAGGATTGGATTGCGCGAATGCAGAACTCTCTGCGGCCAAGAAAAAAACTGCCAAAATCGCCGTGAGGCGAACCCGATACTCTGCCCCTGAATTCATGTGCTACTCCTAACGATATTTCCCCGGTGCACATTCCGCCTCCCTGAAATGGCGGCCGGAGAAGTATACTCCTCTTTGCCTTTGAGTCAAATTTTAGGCTCTAAAAAAGCCTTAAATCATTGATTAATAAAGAAGTCGCAATTTAATAAATCGCGAAATCCACCCTCAGAACGCGAAAGAAAGGGGTTGGGGACACGATTTTTCGGATTTTTTTGATTTTTAGGAAATGATGGACCAGCTTTGAGCCTTCGACTGCAAGGAAATGCGTTGTCCCAGCTCAGGGGCAAGCGCTCGCGATTCTTCTAAACCCAGCTTCAAAAAATGTCCCAGCAAATGTCGAATCACTCCGCGATGCGCCACAATCAGAATTTCCCCCTTCCAATTGCCATTTTTCTCTAGCGCGATTGCGCCATTCACCACTCGTTGCCGAAAACCTTCGAAACTTTCTCCGCCCGGATAGGACGTTGCCTTTTTCTCCACTCTCCAGATTCGCCAATACTGCGGAAACTGTTCGCGAATCTCCTCTTCTGTCTTTCCTTCCAAATTCCCAAAACCAACTTCATTGAATGGAGAATGCGCGATTGCTTGGCGACCGCTGCCTTCCAGCAAAATGGCTGCCGACTCGCGAGCGCGAATCAATTCGCTGCAGTAAATCGCCGACAGCTCGCGACTCTGGACAAAAGACCGATGCTTGCGAACCTGTTCGCGACCGAGATCAGACAGAGGAATATCCGTGCTTCCAAAATATCGCAACGAACTGTTTCCCGTCGTCTCGCCATGTCGAATCAAATGAATGCAAGAGGGTTGAATCATTTTTCACAGGAAAGAATAAAAAATCAAAAATTCAATGACAAGTCCCTTGCGGTTTTAAAAATGGCTCGATAACCTGCCTCAACTAGCCAAAAACCTAGGAGTTTGCTGAACGGGGACTCCCAGTAAAAAGCACAACAACGCTTCCTGGAGGATGACAGCATGCAAATTGCGTTTCATCATTGGGCAAGAATTGGGGCAAGAAGTTTCGCGAGGCTTTGGGGTAGAAGTTGGTTTCCGGCACTACTGTTCCTCGCGCCGCCTTGGGCGATGTCCCCAAGTCAAGTTTCTCAAATCTCTTCTCCTCAATCAAAAAACCTCCCCTCCTCTCAAATCTCCTCCCTTCAAAATCCTCTCCCAAGCCCCTCCGAAGATCAGAACAATTCCTATCTACCCGGCAGACTTTTAATCCAATTCAAAACAGGAGCGAATCACGGCGCTGGATTGCGAAGTTGTGCACACTGCCTATTTGAAAAAAATAAAACTTTCCGCAGCGCGAGTGCTGATGACAGCGATTCGCTGGATCAGCTTTTTGAAATGTACCGCCCTGCGCAAATTAAACCCCTCTATCGCACAAGCGCTGAAGAAGGACAAAGTGCAGAAGCGATTTCTGTGCATGCCTTGCGCAGCCAGTGGGAACAAAAGCTCTCTACAATGAAATCGCGATTCTCAAATCGGGCGAACCGAAGCCAGATCGCAGGAACAAATCTCGAATTATTTCATGTGTACCGTATTGAATTTGATTCCAATACGGATATCGAAATTGCCGCTGCGGAGTTTTCCAAAGACGAACATGTCGTGTTTGCACATCCAGATTACATTCTAAACGTAGCCCAGAATCAGCCTGTCAGCGCTCGCAACGATTTGCCAGAACTTACCCTTGCTCGTCCTCAACCTCCCTATCCCAACGATCCCTATTTCTATTCTCAAGGAAGCTGGGGTCAAAACTATGCCGATCTTTGGGGAATCAAAAAAATCCAAGCCCCGCAGTTCTGGGCGGCAACAAACCACCTCGGCGAAGGCATCACTGTCGCGGTCATAGATACAGGAATAGACTACTCACATCCCGACCTTGCCGAAAACATTTGGATCAACGAGTCCGAAGGATTGATCGCTGATGGAATCGATCAAGACGGAAATGGTTTTGTCGACGACAGCATCGGTTGGGACTTCGTTCATTGTATTTTCTTTGACATTGGAGGGCAGTGCCTTCAATTCCAGGAACCAGATGCCGATCCTCTCGATTTAATGGGTCACGGCACTCACGTTGCCGGAACCATCGCGGCGGTTGGAAATAACAATTTCGGAGTCATTGGAGTCGCGCCGAAGTCGCGAATCATGGTCTTAAAGGCAATCAACGATCAGGGTCGAGCCTCCGCTTCGGATCTGGCGGATGCTTTGTTCTACGCAACTCTCAATGGAGCCGATGTCATCAACAATAGCTGGGCATGTGCAGGTCGCTGCTATTCCGTGCCGATCTTCGAAGCTCCCGTACAGCTTGCGTATCAATCCGGCGTCGCGCTTGTTTTTTCCGCGGGCAATTCCAACGACGAAGCGGCGTATTATTACCCGCAAAACGCGCCCGAAACGATCACCGTCGCGGCGACAGATCATTTAGATGCGCGCTGCAGCTTCACAAATCGCGGAGTCGAAGTGGATCTTGCAGCGCCTGGAGGAGAAAGCTCCGTAGGTGAATTCGACTTTCTTGCCAATAGCGTGCTTTCCCTGCGCGCTGCGAATACGGATCTCTACGCAATGAGCAGCCCTCTTGCGTCGGGACTCATGGTCGTTAACGATTTTTTCTATCGCGCAAAAGGGACAAGCATGGCAGCGCCGCATGTCTCCGGCGCGATCGCTCTTTTGATGAACGCGCATCCAGATTGGGATATCGAAGAAATACGTTATGCGTTGCGAAACTCTGTCGATCCCTTGTCTAGCACAGATCCCTACGAGTTTTTTAGTCTCTGGGGACGACTCGATATCGCGCAAGCGACCGCGGCCGCCTCCCCGATGAAGGTCAATATCTTTAGCCCACGTTCCGGCATTGCCACGAACTGGCTTGCGAATTCTGTCGTTGTCCGTGGAACGGCCATGGGGGAGCAGTTTCATCACTATCAACTCTTTCATCGTCGAAGATGGTCGGATGATTGGCATCCAGGTTATTGGTATCCCATAGGAGAACCAGTGTACGCTCCTGTCGAAAATGGAGATCTCGGCGTTTGGGATTGGTCCGGCCTGGACATCGGAGAATACCTGATTAGGTTGACAGTCACGGACACAAACGGCGTCGAGCACTCAGACACGGTGGACACCTTCTTATTATGTAACATCCAAGGAACTCCGATTTTGACTGCTACCGACAATGATTTCTGCGACCGCATTCGAGTTTCCTGGACATCTACCCCCCACTCATTTACCCATCTTCTCATGCGGGGGATGACTCCAGACTTCGACTTTTATGCCGAGGGAGAATCTCTAGGTCTTCAGGAAGGCCTTTTTTACGAAGATACGAATGTAGAGCCAGGAGTCGCCTACTACTATCGAGTCCTCCCTTATAACTACTGTCATCCGACGCCTCATTATTCCAACACCGATTCCGGGGTCGCGGCCTTCATACCAGAAGAAACGGTTTCTGGCGTCAACGCCAGCGATGGGCAATTTTGCAACTTCGTCCAAGTGAATTGGACTCCGCTGTCTGGAATTTCTAATTACGAACTCTGGCGTTGTCCGGTGAATGTTCCAAGCGGAGCCGTACTGGTCGGGCGTAGCCTCCCCAACCAAAATTTCATCGACGATTACACCATCCCCACAGACCAAACTCATTATTACTGGGTTAAGGTCGCCGATACCGGCTGCGATCCGAGCTACGGTTTCGGAGTTCCCGATACAGGCTCACGTTTGCACGCAGGAATCGGGGTGCCCAGTGCTGTGAGCGCATCCGATGGAAATCCCTGCGACAACATTCGCATCACTTGGCAGCCTGCGTCGAACGCACAGAACTATCAAATTTGGCGCAGCACAAATTCCTCTCCGAGCTCTGCAATTCCGATCGGAGGCTCGCCGACAAGCCCGTTTTTTGATAACAGCGCTGCTGGCGGAGTTAACTACTGGTATTGGGTCGAAGCGAGGAATGATTGCGGATTGAGCGCAATGAGTCCGGTTCCCAACATGGGATTTTTCGGTGCGCCTCTTCCTCCTCCTTATGTCGAAGCCTCCGACGGTGAATATTGTGGCTATGTGGGAATTCTTTGGGCTCCTTCGGATACGGCCACGAATTACAGGGTCTACCGCGGGCCAAACTCAAATCCAAATAGCGCAACGCCTCTAGGAGAAACCAACGGAAACTTTTGGGACGATCAAACAGCGACGCCGGGAAGCGCCTATTTCTATTTTGTCCGCGCATCGAGAAATATCTGCGGTTGGAGCGACTTCACTCCTGCAAATCTTGGGTATCGACCAATTCCACCAGGCGTTGTGCAAAACGTGTTTGCGACCAACGGAACAAGCTGCGATTTCGTGCGCTTGGTTTGGGATTCGTTTCCAACAGCAACCAAATATTCAATTTATCGAAACACCGCGAACAACTCTAGCAATGCCTCCTACATCGGATTTGCCAATGCTGGAGAAGAACCCTTCTTCCACGATGGAACGGCAACGCCCGGCACTTACTACTACTATTGGGTTCGCGCGGAAAACGATTGTGGACTTGGCCCATTTAGTTTTTCGAACCAAGGCTGGCGCTGCGTTCCCTAGTAACGACTGAAATAGATTTAACTTCGACAACGGTAACTGGAGGACGACAACATGAAGTGGTTTTCTGCGCTACTCTTTCTCGCGCCAACTTGGGGAAATACCCCGGTTCCAATTCAAACAAAGCAGGCCCCGAACGCCTCGATTCCACGCTCATCAGAAAAAAATCCATGGATTGCCGGTCGCCTCCTGATTCAATTTAAAACTGGAGAGAACAACAGCGCGGGAATTCGAAGCTGCCCTCATTGTTTGTTTAGAAACAATCAAACCTTTCGCAGCGCGAGCTCTCACGCAAGTGACTCACTCGACCACCTTTTTACACGTTATCGCCCAACGGCAATTACCCCGCTATTTCGAAAAGAATCGGAAGAAGGAAAAGGCAGAGAGCCCGCTTCAGTAGAGATTTTGCGCAATCAATGGAATGAGAAATGGAACTCTGTGCGAGCGCGTTACTCCAAACGCAGCGCGCGTGTGATGTCAAACTCCTTGTCTTCAGAACTCATTCATGTCTATCGAGTGGAATTAGACACACAGACGGATTTGGAACAAGCTGCAGCCGAATTTTCTAGGGATCCCCATGTTGAGTTTGCCCATCCTGATTACATCTTGAGTGTCGCGAATGACAACCCGGGGCTTACTCCTACGAATCCTCCGGAACATGCATTCCCCAACGACCCCTATTTCTATTCGCAGGGAGCTTGGGGGCAGAACTACGCCGATCTTTGGGGACTCAAAAAAATTGAAGCCCTTTCTGTCTGGGAAAACGAAAACAATCTCGGAGAAGGAATTGTCGTCGCCGTTGTCGACACGGGTTTGGACTACACCCATCCCGATATCGCCGAAAATCTTTGGATTAACCTCGAGGAGGGAGTGAGTTCGGACGGCATAGATCAAGACGGCAACGGACTCGTTGACGATGGCTTCGGTTGGAATTTTGTCGAATGCACTCGCTTCGACCCTTGGAGCGGACAATGTCTTGAACCCGCCATACCCAATCCCGATCCTCTTGATCTACAAGGGCATGGCACGCATGTTTCTGGAACAATTGCGGCGATCGGAAACAATTCATTTGGCGTGATTGGCGTGGCGCCTAAAGCTCACATCATGGCGCTCAAAGCTCTCAATGACCACGGCCAAGGCAGCGCATCGGATTTGGCTGAAGCTTTGGTCTATGCCGCACTCAACGGCGCCGACATCGTGAATAACAGTTGGGGCTGCAGCCAGCACTGTCAAAGTATTCCTGCTTTCGAGGGGCCAGTAACGCTAGCTTATAACCTTGGCGTGATTCTCGTTTTTTCCGCAGGAAACAATAATGACGACGCTGCCTACTACTATCCTCAAAACGCCGCAGAAACTTTTACTGTTGCAGCAACCGATCACTTGGATTCACGCTGCAATTTTTCCAATCACGGCCCTGATATCGACGTTGCCGCACCAGGCGGGGAAAGCAGCAGCGAAGCACTGGGCCTTTTGAGCAACAGCATTCTTTCCCTGCGAGCTGCAAACACCGACCTATTCGCGTTCAATGATCCCAACGTTGTGGGTCAAATGATTGTTGGTGAGTATTTCTATCGCGCCAGAGGAACGAGTATGGCGGCTCCCCATGTTAGTGGAGCCTTGGCGCTTTTGATGAAGACTCACCCCGATTGGGATTTAGAAGAATTGCGATCTGCCTTGAAATTGTCCGCCGATCCAGCGAGTAACTTGGGCCCCGATCCTTTCAGTCAATACGGCAGATTGAACGTCAAACGGGCCTCAGACACCCCAAAATCCTCTTTGATGAAAGCAAATATTATTAGCCCCAGATCCGGAAGCATTTGGGATTGGCTGTCCATTCATTCGACCCCGGTAACTGGTTCAGCCTCTGGAGAAAACTTTCATCACTATCAACTCTCCTATCGACGCCGTTACGATCCACCGGAACCCGTTCAATGGATCCCCATTGGCGGCCCGATATATACGCCGGTTGAAAATGGACCACTGGGAACTTGGGATTGGAGTGGTCAAGAGGTCGGACGTTTTGTTGTCAAACTTACCGTCACCGATATTGATGGCAGGGAATACTCCGACATCGTTTACACATTCGTTGAATGCGATGTCAATGAAATCCCTATCGTCGCGGCATCGGACAATACATTTTGCGATCGGATTCGCATTTCCTGGAATCAAGTCCCTTTGAGCGATGGTTATTTGATCCAAAAAGCACCTGACCCAAATTTCAATATGGGTTGCGAGCATTGCGGCCCTATCGCTTTAGTTTTCGGTGTCGACTTCTACGATGATTTTCAGGTAGAACCTGGAATACCCTATTACTACAAGATCTGGTCTTATAATCCCTGCCATACTCTTCATTGGTCGAATGTCGACTCTGGAGTCAGTTCTTTTATCCCGCAAGTCGTTTCCGGAGTTTCTGCAAGCGATGGGCAGTATTGCGACTATGTCCAAGTTACATGGAATGCCGTTCCGGGAGCAAGTCAGTACAAGGTTTGGCGCAGCCCCGTAAACTTGCCGAGCTCTGCCTTCACAGTCGGAGTCGCGAACTCCGGCCAAACTTATCACAACGATTACGCCCTTTTTGGTAGTGAAGTAAATTATTATTGGGTCACCGTGGGCCAAAATGGTTGCGATCCGCTGCTTGGTTTTGGCACTCCGGATACTGGCTCACGCGCACACCCATCTATCGGTGTTCCGATGAATGTCGAAGCCAGTGATGGAAATTGGTGTGACAAGATTCGCGTTACTTGGCAGGCCGCCTCGAATGCACAAAACTATAAAATCTGGCGAAGCACTAATTCTTCCTTTGGGTCTGCAATCCAAGTGGGTACCGATAATGCGAGTCCTTTTTTCGATACAAGCGCCACGGCTGGAGTAGTCTATTGGTATTGGGTCGAGGCAGAAAACGATTGCGACCTAGACACCATTAGCCCAATACCAGATTCGGGAGTGTTTGGCCCGCCTCTAACGCCAAGCTCTATCGATGCCACAGACGGTGAGCATTGCGGTTTTGTGCGAGTCACTTGGTCTTCTTCGGATGACGCGGACAACTACAAAGTTTATCGAGGACCAAACTCCAATTTCGCCAATGCAATCCTGCGCGGAGAGAGCAGCGGAAATTACCTTGACGATCCCACGGCAACACCTGGAACGAGTTATTACTATTTCGTCCGCGCGACGAACAACTGCGGAGAAAGCAATGCTTCCGCGGGCA
>CAZMYG010000004.1:32097-47767 GCA_964570465.1 uncultured Planctomycetales bacterium | reverse complement strand
GAAAGTATTTCTTCGAGGTCTGGGATTTAGAAAGCAATCGACTGCTTTATTCGCGTGGCTTTGCCAGTATCTATGGTGAATGGGAAACAACCGGAGAAGCGAAAAAAATCTGGCGTAGTTTCCATGAATCCGCGCGTTTCCCGGAGCCGCATAAAGAAGTGCAACTCGTTTTGAAGAAAAGACAGGACGATGGTTCGCTGCGCGAAATCTATTCCGGAGTTGTGGATCCCAAAAGCCGTTTTGTGAATCGCTCTCCACTCAATCCGATTGGAAAAGTTTGGACAGTTCATGAAAGTGGCAAGCCTGCGAAGAAGGTGGACTTTCTCATCTTGAGTGAAGGTTACACCGCGTCGGAGAAGGAAAAATTTCACTCCGATACAAAGCGTCTTGTCGAGGTGATGCTCAACACCGAACCTTACAAGACGATGAAGAGTGACATCAATGTTTGGGCACTCGACATTGCCGCCGCGCAATCGGGAATTAGCAATCCACGCAAAGGAACTTGGGTGAACTCTCCACTCGGTTGTAGTTTCAACGCCTTCGATGTGGATCGTTACGTTCTCTCCTACGAAAACAAAGCAATTCGCGAAGCGGCAGCGCTCGCTCCTTACGATGCGCTTGTGATTTTGTTCAACGGTAGGAAATACGGAGGCGGGGGTATTTTCAATCTTTGGTCAACGGTGGCTTCTGATACCGCGCCTGCTCCTTATGTATTCGTACATGAGATCGGTCACTCCTTTGCCGGACTCGCGGATGAGTATTACACCTCAGAAGTTGCCTATCAGGACTACGTGACTCCTGGGACGGAGCCGTGGGAACCCAATATCACGGCGTTGAAAGACCCTTCGAAGTTGAAATGGAAAGATCTCGTGGAGGCTTCAACGCCTTTGCCGACTCCCTGGGATCAACCTGGTTACGATAAGCTCTCTGTCGAACACCAAAAACGCAGAAAAGAACTTCAAGAATCCGGGAAGCCGGAGGAAGAGATGGAATTTCTTTTCGAGGAAGTGAAACGCAGCACAGGCCCTATGTTGGCGAATGACAAATATGCAAATCGAGTCGGAGCTTTCGAAGGAGCGGGCTACGAAGCGAAAGGCCTGTATCGCCCCGCTACCGATTGCATTATGTTCACTCGTAACCCAGATCATTTTTGCGCAGTCTGTCACCGTGCAATTGTCCGAGTGATTCGTCTTTACAATGAGTAAAAGCACAACAAAAAGCGATCGTTTGCTCGAGTGGCGTAAGCAATTCCCCATTCTCGAGAAGACGAATTATCTCGTCACCCATTCCTTGGGTGCGATGCCGCGTTCGGTCTACGATGGACTCAAAGACTATGCGGATACTTGGGCCAATCGCGGAGTGCGAGCCTGGCATGAAGGCTGGTGGGAAATCGCCCAAGAAACCGGCGATCTCGTCGGGAAGATTTTTCATGCACCTACCGGTTCTGTAGTCATGCACCAAAACGTTTCCGTCTCGGTATCGGTGGTGCTTTCTTGTTTCGACTGGCAAAAATCGCGGCGCAATAAAATTGTCAGCAACGAGCTTGAGTTTCACTCCGTTGTCTATGTTTGCGAAGAGCAAAAACGAAATGGGGCGAGACATGTTTGTGTGAAATCTAAAGATGGACTGCATCCAAACTATTCAGAAATTTTGAATGCGATTGATGAAGAGACGCAGCTCGTCGTGATTTCTCTCGTTTTCTTTCGCAACGCGGAGCTCTGCGATTTCGAGCCGATTATCAAAAAGGCCCATTCCGTTGGAGCTTTGGTTTTGATCGATGCTTATCAAGGCACGGGCACAGTGCCTTTCGATGTTCAGGCTAGCGATGTCGATTTTTATACCGGTGGTTCGGTGAAATGGCTTTGTGGGGGCCCAGGTGCTGCCTACCTATATATAAAGCCTTCTCTGATTCCTAAGCTCGAGCCCAAGTTAACCGGTTGGATGGCTCATCAAGCGCCCTTCGCTTTTGAGACGGGTCGCATTCGCTATGCCGACTCGGTTTATCGCTTCTTCCATGGAACGGCGGCGATTCCTGCTCTTTACGCAGCGCGAAAAAGCTATGGAATCATCCAACAAGTGGGAGTGGAGAATATTCGCGAGAAATCGCTGACTCAGACTCAGCTTTTGATAGACCAGGCGCAACGACGAGGCTATCGAGTGAATACTCCGCTATCTGCTGCGAGTCGTGGTGGCTCAGTGACTGTTGACATTCCCAATGGACAGGCAGTTGTGAAAGCATTGGAATCGCAAAACATTCTCTGTGATTTCCGCCCCGGTGCAGGGATTCGACTCTCGCCGCATTTTTATTCGAAGGATGAGGAGTTGCACGCAGCCTGGGAGGCGATTGACGAAATTATTACGAAGAAAAGATACGAAGCCTTTCTAGGCAAGACTTTGACACATTAAACATGGAGAAGAAAACTTCTTCCTACGGCGACAGTTTGCTCAATTACGGTGAGTATCTAAAAGTACCGGAATTGTTGAAGCTGCAGACATGTTTGAGTCAACCGGGCCATCACGATGAATTGCAATTTATCGTCGTGCATCAAGTTTATGAACTTTGGTTCAAGCTCGTGCTACATGAACTCGATGCAACTTTTGTTGCGATGAAAGAAGCTTCGCCGCATTCCATTCATCAATCGATTCATCATTTGCGTCGGGTTGCCACCATTCAAAAAGTATTGCTTCAGCAAATTCATGTGCTCGAAACGATGCGACCTGTCGATTTCCTTCGTTTTCGTGAGCCGCTTAAACCAGCCAGCGGATTTCAATCGACTCAGTTTCGCGAGATTGAATTTTTGTCGGGTTTGAAAATTCCAAAATTACTCGAACTTTGTACAGGAGATGCAACGCTCGTCGCTCGAGCAAAAAAACGATTCGAAGGACCGACTCTTTGGGATGCTTTTTGTATTTGCGCGAGTAAGAATGGTTTTTCTCTTGGGGCCGACTCCAGCAAAAATCAAAAAGAGCTCAAGCGGCTTTATGAAGAGCCAGAAAAAAACCACGATCTCTATGAGCTGGCTGAAGCCTTGGTTGATTTCGACGAGCATCTGCAGCTTTGGCGCGAGCATCATGTTCGCATGGTCGAGCGAATGATTGGCGATAAGCCCGGCACGGGAGCGCCGGTTAACCAAGGGATGGAAGGCGCGAAGTATTTACGCAGCACCGTTTCCAAGCATTGCTTTCCAGAGCTTTGGAGTGTCCGTTCTCAAATTGGCTTAGAGACTTAGATGTTCCCCGCACGTTTCAATCTGGCGGATTATTTTCTCGATCGGAATTTGCGCGAAGGAAGAGCTCAAAAGACAGCAATTCTCTATCGCAGTTTCTCGATTTGTTATGGCGATGTATTTGGTGCTTCCAATCAGTGCGCAAATGTACTGAGAGAGCTTGGAGTTGAGTTTGAAGATCGTGTTTTGATCGTCTTACCAGACTGCCCGGAGTTTGCGTTCACCTGGTTTGCGACTCTCAAATGTGGCGCCGTGTTTGCAATGGTGAATCCTCTCGTGCCCGCAGAGGATTTTGAATACTACCTAGAGTACACCCGAGCCAAGGTCGCCGTTGTGCATGAGTCGACTCTCGATCGCATGAGTCCTGCGGCAAAAAAGGCAAAACATCTCAAGGCGTTGCTTGTAGTTGGGAAAGAAAACAAAGAGTGGCCTTCGTTTCACGCTCTCTGTGAGAAAGCCTCCAAGCAATTCGAAAACGCGGACACACATCGCGATGATATTGCAGGTTGGCTTTTCACTTCAGGAAGCACGGGAAAACCAAAAGCGGCCGTGCATTTTCATCATGACTTTGCTTACAACACGGAGCACTACGCAAAGCAGGTACTCAAAATTCGCGAGTCAGATATCACGCTCTCTGTCCCCAAATTATTTTTTGGCTATGCCACGGGAACCAATTTGATGTTCCCGTTTTCCGTAGGTGCGACGACAGTTCTCTTTGAAGAACGCGCGACTCCAGACGAAGTATTCCGCCAAATCGCTAGGCATAAGCCAACCATGCTCACTTCGGTTCCCACGACAATTAACGGGATGATTGCCGAGCCCGGCAATCACGATCTTTCTTCTTTACGAATCTGTCTTTCCGCAGGCGAGGCCTTGCCACCAGAGCTTTACAATCGCTGGAAAGAGAAATTCGGAGTCGAGATTCTCGACGGAATTGGTTCTGCAGAACTCTTTCATATCTATATCAGCAATCGCTTGGGCGAAGTAAAACCCGGCTCTCTGGGCAAGTTGGTCCCTGGCTATGAAGCGAAAATTCTAGGCGCCGATGAAAAAGAAGTGCCTGTCGGAGAAATGGGTTCTCTTTGGGTAAAAGGAGATTCAGCGGCGCTGTGTTATTGGCAAGATCACGAGAAGAGCAAAATCGTTTTTCACAATGACTGGGTGAACACAGGAGATCAATTCCGCTGCGATCAGGAGGGCTATTTCTGGTACTGCGGACGCGCAGACGAAATGCTCAAAATCGGCGGCATCTGGGTTTCTCCCAATGAAGTAGAAGATTGTTTACTCAAACACACAGCGGTGCGCGAGTCGGCCGTGATTGGGATCAAAGATCCGGATGGTCTCGTTTTACCCAAAGCCTTTCTTGTTTTGCGCGAAGGGATCGAAGGCTCGAACAAACTCGTCGGGGAAATTCAGGAATTTGTAAAAAAAACCATCGCGCCACACAAATACCCCAGACAAATCCAATTCGTCGAATCTCTTCCTAAAAACGATCGCGGAAAATTAGATCGCAAAGCTTTGCGAGAAAGAGAAAAGGCATGATCACTACATTTTTAGCATCGATGATTCTTTTCGCTGGCGGCGGACTCCCGGATTCAGTGGGTAAATATCTCTCGGAAAAAGACGGAGCCAAGGCGGAAAAACAACTCAAAAGCATTGTGGCGGGAAAGCCGGCGATGGAAAAACTATTCGAAGCTGCGGAAAGCCATGTGCCTACTTGGAAACATCCCGGCGTGGCGACACTCTTTTATTGCAAGGTTGGTAAGGCGGATGTCGGCTATCGATTGCTCGTTCCTAAGAACGTAAAACCAGGAACACGTTTGCCTTTGTTGTTGGCTCTTCCTCCGGGTGAGGGAAAAGAACAATCTGTAGAAGATTCTCTCTCGCGCTACTGGCGTGAGGAAGGATTGAAGAGAAACTTTCTCGTACTTTCTCCAATCGGTCGCGATGAAGAATCAAAATATCATCAAGGGCAGGAAGAGATTTTGATTTCTAGAGAAGGCGATCAGGGAAATCTCTTGCTCTTGCCCGCGTTGCTCAAAGAAATTTTTGCCAACTATCCAGTCGATCGCGACAAGGTATATCTCGTGGGTCAATCGCGTGGGGGAGTTGCGGGATTTCATGTTGCTTTGCGTATGGGAGATTTGTTTCAATCAGCGGCCTTCATTCCGGGCTTCGCTGCTGGAGATCAAGAAGAGTTAATCGACAATCTCAAACCATTGCCAACTTTTTTAGGCGTGGGAGCGGACGACGAGGACTACTGGACCAAACGCGTGGTGTACACAGCGAAACAATTCGAAAAAATTGGGGGCGTTTGTGAGTTCAAGGAATATGCGGATCAAGAGCATGTGCTCAAAATCACCCCGAGCGAGCTCTTTGACTGGCTTACTAAGCACAAGCGTGCGACTTCGGATACGCATCTTCTCTATCTCTGCGCAGAAAATTTATTTCCCCGTCGAGAGTGGATTGAAATTTTAGAGCTCGATAGCAATGTGAGTTCGAAAAACCCGGCTCGCGTTGAGGCAGAAGTATTGGACGGCAATGTGATTTCTTTAAAGGTCAAAGGTGCAAAGAAATTAAGACTCTACTTAAAATACGGAGTCTTTGATTTTGAACAACCAATTACCGTGTTGCAAAATGGAAATCTCTTAGTTCAGAAAGAAGTGAAAGCAGAGCCGGAGTTTTTCCTTCGTCAGTGGAAAAGTGATTTGCTTCGCCGTGGACGTTACGTTGCACAGATCGACGTAGACACGACGGAGAAAGAAAATTAGTTCTGCGCAGGAAAACCCACTTGCCGAATCGGGACGCAATTAGTTCAATGTTTCCTTCTAACTTGACTCATTGTGAGGAGAAGATCAGGAATGCCAGATAGTGAAGACAACCCGACTCGTTACGATTTAGCTCAGATGACTTGGCGTGAAGTAAAATCCGCCGTTGATTCAAAAGCGATCGTCATACTGCCTGTAGGAGCCACAGAAGCCCACGGGCCCCACCTGCCACTCGAAACCGACACCCTCATTTCCATGGCGATGTCACGGCGTGCTGCGAAGAAACTGGAAGCGAAAGGTGTTCGCTCAGTCATTGCGCCGTCTGTTTCTTATGTGGTTACCGATTTTGCTGCCGACTTCCCTGGCACGATTTCTATCACCCGAGAAACTTCGATCGCTTTATTGAGAGATATTGGACTTTCCTTGGGGAAACAGGGATTCAAGACGATTTGCATCGCAAATTCTCATCTCGAACCAGAACATATTAAGGTTCTGCGCGAGGTTGCTGAAGAAGTAAGCCGAAGAAGTGGCGCGACCGTATGTTTCCCCGATGTTCGCCGGGAACGCTGGTCTGCGACTTTGACGGAGGAGTTTCGAAGTGGCGCTTGTCATGCCGGACAATATGAAACCTCTCTGATTCTGGCTTCGGACCCAAATCTCGTGGATGAGAAAGCGCGTAAAGGTCTCAAACCAAACACCACTTCTCTTTCCGAAAAAATCAAATCTGGTTCCAAGAGTTTCCGCGAGGCCGGCGGCCCGGACGCCTATTTCGGAGATCCTGCGGCAGCGAGTGCAAATGAAGGTAAGGCCAGCTTAGAGGCTCTTTCCGATATGCTCGTCACAGTAGTCGAAGAAGCTTTGGCAGCTCTGCCCTCGATTCCGCAAGGTTCGATTGCCAGCCCAGCGAACGGAAAACATCCTGCTGCGCCAGGCACTGCGGCTCATAAAGCTGCTGCGGGCTAAGCTTTGGGGGCTCCTTTTCAAACGAAGATCAAGGTCCGCTTTGGGGATGTGGATCGAGCGGGGATTGCCTATTACCCACGAATCATCGACTACTTCCATTTTGCCTTCGAAGAGTTTTGGGAAGTCTATGCCAAAATTCCCTATCAGGTTTTGATTAACCGGGAGAATTTAGGATTTCCCAACGTGCACATGGAAGTCGATTTCAGAGAGCCCCTTTCTTTTGGTGATGTACTCAACGCAAAGGTTTCCGTGGCGAGGATTGGAAAAAGCTCCGTTGTTTTTCATTTCGAGCTCTGCCGAGGAAGAACGATTTGTGTGGCTTCGGATTTGACGTTGGTCGCGGTAGATATGAAAACTTTCAAAGCAAAGCCAATCCCAGAAAAATTCCGCAAGTTATTTCGCAAAGTCTCTGTTTGATCGGCTAATAGTCACGCAGAGCAAACGGTCGATCCAAACTACTGCCCAAAACAATCGCGCCTTCGATTGCGCTCAATTCTTGAAATGTGCGGGGTCTAGCTTTTGGAATTGCCGCTTCCTCAACTTCTTCTTTTCGCATGCTCTGAAACGAGGGTAATTCTGTTCTCAGAGTAGAGACGGACTCCGCTTCTGCAGCTAACTCCCTAGTCTCGGCGATTACATCATCTGCAGCTTGTTCAATCGGGATCGCTTCTTGCGCAAAGACAACGGCAGGAATTGGTGAAGGCGGCGGTGTTGGTTCTGGAGTCCGTTGTGTTATGACGGGAGCTTCTACGCGAGCGGGGATTTGAGTTCTTGGCTTCTCCTCTTCTTCCTCCTCAAAATCAAAATCGTCTTCTTCTTTTTCTTCTTCCTCTTTGGGAAACCAATCGAATTCTTTTGTTTCTTCCGTGCTCGCAGGGCTGGGGGACGTTTGCTTTTTCTTAGAAAAAATTGCCTTTAAAATAGGTGCGACAATCGCAAAGAAAAAGATGATAAACCCGATCCACTGATCGAGATTATCCATAATCGAACGAAGGATTTTGTTGAAGTCCAAGCGCGCTCGTTATTCCTTCTTCTCTTCCCCGCCCTTACCACCGATTCCGTTACGCATTTGAGTGTCGGCAGTGATGTTTTGCATTCGGTAATAATCCATCACGCCTAAACGACCCGAGCGAAGTGCGTCTGCCATCGCCAGGGGAACTTGAGCTTCAGCAGCGACGACCTTGGCGCGATTCGCTGTGACTTCGGCTTTTTGTTCTTGTTCTGCAGCAACCGCCATGGCGCGGCGTTTTTCAGCGTTAGCTTGAGCGACGCGTTTATCTGCTTCTGCTTGGTCGGCTTGGAGTCGGGCGCCGATATTCGTACCGACATCGACGTCAGCAATATCGACGGAGAGAATTTCAAAGGAGGTTCCCGCGTCGAGTCCTTTACCCAATACCGTTTTCGAAATGCTGTCCGGTCTTTCCAAGACATCTTTATGCGATTCCGCTGAACCGATCGCCGCCACAATACCTTCACCCACGCGAGCAATGATGGTTTCTTCTGTAGCTCCACCAACGAGTCGAGCAATATTCGTACGTACGGTCACGCGAGCGCGAGCGAGTACTTGGATTCCATTTTTCGCAACACCGGCGATTTCGCTTTTACCTTTTTTTGTATCTGGGCAATCGATGACCTTGGGATTTACCGAAGTCTGTACGGCGTCGAGCACGTCACGTCCGGCGAGATCGATACCGCAGGCGGTTTTGAAATTCAGAGGGATATTGGCGCGATCGGCAGCGATCAAGGAAACGACGACCTTCACAGGGTCTCCACCGGCAAGAAAATGCGCGACAAGTCCACTGGTCGTGATGTCGTGAATGCCCGCTTTTACGGCTTGGACTTTTGCACGCACGATCACCGAAGGGTTTACCTTTTGAAAGCTCATACCGACCATTTCCCAAAGGCCAATCCCTGCACGCGTGGTCAAAGATTGAACGTAGAGATTGAAGTAGCGACCCAATGCGATCAGGATCACCAATAAAATAATCCCGGCGATGATGCTTCCAATCACCATGACCGCGTCGGGAATTGCTAGATAGAGTCCAGAAGAAATCAGCTGAAACATTTTGTATCCCTTCTATTTTTTTAGGATTTTGAGACTGTCGTCACGACGACTCGATTACCGTCTACCAAGACTACCTTGACCGCAGTGCCAGGTTCAATGGAATCTCCTGTAGAAACTACATCCACTCGTTGCCCATCGATTTGGGCAACACCTGCAGGTCGCAAAAGAGAAATCGCTGTGCCTTCTTTTCCCGAAAGTATGTTCAGTCGTGAGTCCACTCCGCGGCGTTCTTGTGCCGTCGGCTCGGGACCAATGAGGAAAAGTTTTTTGCCAAACGGAGTCATGGGCAGGATTCGATAAGCAATGAAAATTGATCCTGTGCAAACGAGCAAAGAAACGATGAGAAAAATAAAACCGGATTGAGAGCTCTCTCCGAATGCCATGATCGTGCCACCAATCAAGGCAAGAATGGCACCGATTCCCAACGCGCCGAAACTCGGCAAGAGGATCTCAGCGAAAATCAGCCCTACACTGACAATCAGCAACACAATGGGCCAAAACATCTAGCTCCCCTCCTTGCTCACAATGATGCGATTCGTCGAAACCTCGACAATGCGCACTGAAGACCCTTTTTCAATAAACGCTCCATCCGATTGTGCATCGAGAACGGAAGATTCTACTTCGATTCTCCCTGCAGGCCGCAAATCGGTTGTTGCGCGCCCTATTTTGCCTAAGAGAGATTGTTGTGCCCAAAGGGTGATTGGAGCGGCGTCTCCTGTGTATGCGCTTGAATTTACCTCCATCACCAGTCGTTTCCCGAAAAAGGGAATCTTGTGCAAATACTTAGCGATCACCACAGCCAGCACCAAAATCGCAACCAAAATACTCAGGAGCGAGTAGAAGAACATCCTTCCCGTAGATCGGAGCATTTCATATTCAGTTTCTTGGCTCGGCCAATAGAAACCAGTGAAAGAAAACACAAGCCCATAAGCGACGCAGAGGAATCCTAGAACTCCAAAAACCACCGTGCCTGGTAAGAGGAATATTTCAACTCCGATCAAACCGATTCCTACTGCAAAGGCGATGATATGCACCCATTGGGCGAGTCCAATGAGATAGTTTCCAAAGAAAAGTAGCACGAAGCAGGTGATGGAGAGAATTCCCCAAATCCCAAAACCCGGGATTTTGAATTCAACAAAAGCCAGAACGAATCCAAGTACCAAAAGCAGCGGAGCGAGTTGGTTAAGCAATCGGACAAAGCCTTCAGACCAGGTGGGCTCAAGCACAAAGACATTAGCTCGTTCTAAAGCCAAGAGTTGAAGCAATTGTTCTCGACTGTCCGCGATTCCGTCGATCAAGTTGTAAGAAAAAGCAGCCTGGGCCGTAAGGCTTAGCGGACCTTCGCCTTTACGTTTGATCGTCTCGAGTACTTCTACTTTTTGTCCGGATTGCACTAGTTCGTCGACCTCTTCACCTTTGAGAATTTTGATTTCCCCGTCGATGCGAATTTTTTGAATCCACAGTTCGGGATCTTCGACGAAGCCTTCAGCCAGTAGAGCATTACGCCCTTGAGATTCTGCGACTGCACGAAAACTTGAGCGAAACGCAGAGTATTGCTTGCGTTTGACATCTTCATCTTCAGAAATCGAGGTGATGCCTTGGGGGCCTTGGATTACAGGAGTCGAAGCGCCCATTGAAGCCGTGGGGGAC
This sequence comes from uncultured Planctomycetales bacterium, assembly GCA_964570465.1. Classification (GTDB taxonomy): domain Bacteria; phylum Planctomycetota; class UBA1135; order UBA1135; family CAZMYG01; genus CAZMYG01. Next base: position 37,094 of record CAZMYG010000004.1, on the reverse strand, counting down.
ATATAGATCTTGTTGCAAGCGAGAGCGACATAGGAACCGGCGGAATAGGCAATGGGATGTACATAGGCGATGGTCTTGATCGTTTTTTCTTCGTTGAGGATTCGCCCGATATTGAACATTTCGATCGCGAGTCCGCCGCCAGTGTCTATTTCAAAAATAATCGCCTTCGCGTTTTTAGAATGGGCTTCCTTCATCGAGCGTTCGATCAGAGCTGCCCACGTTGCATCGAGTTGACCTGTCAGCGGAACGACCAATACGGTTTCTTCGGCCTTGGCAATGCCGGCAAAGAAACAGAACAAAAAGCTAAGAAACCAGATTTTCATGAAAATGGGAGGAGAGAAGCTACCGCAGTCGATCGCAGCAAGCAACTTCGATGCACGTCAGGAATTAATTCCCTGCGAAGTTGGCGAGTACCGCAAGCAAATCGTCGAGATTAATCATTCCATCAACATGGGCCTGATCAGCTGCCCAAGGACTAACCATAGAAAAATCTCCGCTGAATGCGAGTAGAACGAGAAGAATGTCGTCGAGATTGACGTTGCCGCTGTTATTCGCATCACCAGGAAGCCAAGTGGAATCTGCCACACTATCGGAAGAAACCCAAGCACCGATTGGTAGCAGTAAGTGTGCGACGACTTCATAGTCGGTGCTAGGGAGAATTTCCTCACCCGACACAATCAGGCTTCCCCATTGATCGATGGTTTGTCCAATAGGGAAATCCGAAATAGAGCCGTCGGCGGCCACATATTTTTCCACACCACGAAAGGCGGGCGAGCGAACAGCCAAAACTACGGCTAAATCTACGTCCTCAGGGAAAGAATGGGTTGTTTCAATGGAAAGATAGTGACTACCTTGCGCAGCGACGATAGGCGGTGACAAAGAGCCAAAATTGAGCACTTCCACATTGTCCAGGTAAAAGCCTGGGAACTGGTCTTGTGAACCGTTCGCAGTGAAATGGACGCCAAAGACAATGGTTTTGCCGTTCGCGTAAGGGCTCAGCAAAAAAGTAGCAGTTTGCATCGTCCCGGAATTGTCCGAACTAAAACTACAATCCGTGAAAATGCATTCGAGTACGCTCTGTTGTGTTTGAACGTCGAAGGCGAAGAACTCAGTCGAATCGCCTGCACCAATCGAGCGCTTGTAATTCAAAGTAATCGAGTAGGCCGGAATTCCTTGCAGCAGCACAGGAGGGGAAAAAATCGATCCAGAATGAGAAACGCCTTTTCCCTGATTGTAATCGCAGTTCCTTTCGCCTCTGTGGTAGGCCAGCATTCGGCTTTCCGAGAGGCATTCTCCGTCCTCGCTCAGACGCCAGAGACCGGCTTGAGTATTAGACAGAGTCCACCCGGGGCTGCCGTGTTCAAAATCTTCCGAGTAAAGAATTTCCCCTTGAGAGAACGCAGCTTCCGAAAAGGCGGCGATCGCAAGTAACGAAAGGCAAAGTTGTAGTTTTTTCATAGTTGTTGAAAATCAATTTGCGAGATCCTAACAGCTAGGGGTTATCTTGAAAAGCCCCAAAGTACGGCGAGCACATCTGCGAGGTTGATCACTCCGTCAGGACCCGCTTGGTCTGCCGCTTCTAGAGAGACGGATTCGAAGTTGCCGAAAAAGGCTGCTAAGACGAGCAGGATGTCATTGAGATTGACAATGCCGTTTTGGTCGAGATCGCCCAGACGCCAGGTTTGATCGCTGCCAGAGTCAGAGAAAACAAAACCTCCAACGGGAAGTTGAGTAAAGCTTGCTACTTCATACACCGTGGAGGAATCGATCAGCGAATCCGAGACAAGCAGGTCATTCCATAAAACGAAGGATTGATAAAAAGGCGCCGCGACAATTTCTCCCGCAGCATTTAAGTATTTGGGTTCTCCTGAGAATGAACTCGAATCGATGCGCAATGCCGTAGCGCTGTCGGCTAAATCCCCCGGTTCTGGAAGTTGAACGCGGAGATAGTGAATTCCTTCCGCCTCTACTACGGGTGGCGGAACTGTGCCGCTATTGCGAACTTCGACGTTGTCGAGCCACCAGCCAAGGCCTTGATTGTTTTCGCCATCGGCAGTGAACTCAAAACGTAAAGCGATTCGCTTGATCGTAGGAGGGAAAGTTGGAGGTAGCAGCCAGGAAAAAGAATTCAGGTTGCCTGAATTATCCATCAGCTCGCAAACAAAAGGATCCGCCTCGCCGGAATCGAGGTCCCAGATTTGGAAACAAGTCGAATCGGCGGAATCCACCTCATGTGCATAGTCAAAGGAAATGACATAAGGCGGAAGGCCCGTCAGGTGAATTTCAGGAGATTGCAAATAGCCATGTCCTGGAATCCCTTCGCCTTTGTAGTAGTTGCACATCGGCAGGCCAGCGCTATAGGCCGCCATTTTGTTTTCCCCGAGGCAATTGTGTGCACTTGTCAAATGCCAGAGTCCGGACTCAAAGTTTTCAAAAGTCCAGCCCGGAGCTTCGCCTTCGAAATCCTCATGTAGAAGAGTTTCCCCTTGGGCAAAGACAGAGCCCATCAGAAGAGCCCCTGCAAACACGAAGCGAAGCGAACGAAAACTCATGACATTACTACTCCAAAACAACTTTTTAGGAGCGAGGAAGCTAACCGAGACTTTCGGATCTGGGAAGGGGGAGGCTAAAGTCTCTGTCTTCCCGCAAACCCCGAATCCAATTCGTGCCAATGCTCAACTTTCTTTTCCCCGCGCCGCCAGCAGAGAAAAATGAGGAAGCCATCGCGCACGGCGTAGAAATCGACGAGGCCGGGGTCGGCAGCTTTCACCGTGCCTCCAAGTGCCGTGATCTTGCCAAGCTCCGAGTTGAATTGTTCTTCGAGTGATTTCAGTTCATGCACGAAATGGAGAAACTCTTTGTGATCCGGGCAATCGTCCTCTTGCAGTTTTTCTCCCCAAATCATTTCGATAGCGTTGAGTCGTAGTTTTGTCGTTTGGATTTTCTTGCGAACGTTGTCGAGGGATTCAAAGATTCGATTGAGGTCGAGAATCGTTTCGTTGGCTTGTTCTACAGTAAATACTCTGGGTCCTGGCATAGCATTCCTTTCCATGCGCATCGTTGCCTCGTACACTATCTGCGAAAATTTTTATGAAGATCTATAACGTTGCCATCATCGGTTCAGGCCCCGCTGGATACACAGCGGCAATTTATGCGTCTCGCGCTCGTCTCGATCCGCTTCTTTTCGAGGGCGCTCACCCGAATCTCCCGGGTGGACAGCTCACGATCACGACCGATGTTGAAAACTACCCCGGTTTTCCCGAGGGAATTCTGGGACCGGAGATGATGGAGTTATTTCGAAAGCAAGCACTGCGCTTTGGAACGGAGATCTTACCTGCGAATGTGGATTCCGTCGATTTTTCCAAACGGCCTTTCACATTGAAGTCCGAAGGAAAAGAGTATCAGGCGCGTGCGGTGATTATTGCAACGGGTGCTTCGGCGAAGTTGCTAGGTTTGCCCAATGAAGAAAAGTTGATGAAAACGGGCGGCTTTGTTTCCGCTTGCGCGACCTGCGACGGAGCTTTCTACAAAGGAAAAGAAGTCGCTATTGTGGGCGGCGGCGATACGGCGATGGAAGAATCGCTTTTTCTCACGCGTTTTGCAAACCACGTGAATGTGATTCACCGCCGCGAAGATTTACGAGCCTCGAAGATTATGCAGGAGCGAGTTCGCAAGAATCCCAAGATCGGATTCGTTTGGAATAGCGAAGTGGCGGAATTGATCGAGGACGGCAAAGGCAAATTGCGCGCGCTTAAGCTGCACAATGTGAAGACGAACGAAATGAGCGAGATGCCAATTGGCGGACTTTTCGTTGCGATCGGACATAAGCCAAATACAGAGCTCTTTGCGGGCAAGTTGGACATGAATCCTCAGGGTTATCTCCATGTGAAATCTCCTTCGACCTACACGAACGTTGAAGGCGTTTTCGCTTGTGGTGATGCGATGGATCCGACTTATCGCCAGGCGGTGACTGCGGCCGGTAGCGGTTGTGCGGCAGCGATTGACGCTGAACGATGGCTGGCGGAGCATGCTGAGTGAATCCTGATTTCGAGAAAACCGTTCAAAGCGCGATTGCGGGTTTTGGGGATTATCGAAAAAAAGCGCCCTTTGAACGGGCTGCGATTCTTCAAAAAACGGCAGATTCAATTCGAGTTCAACGGGATGAACTCGCCCGGCTCATCACCTCAGAAAACGGCAAACCCATTCGCGATTCGCGAGCTGAAGTCCTTCGCGCAGAAAACACTTTTACGATTGCTGCAGAAGAAGCGAAGCGCATCGGCGGGGAAGTGTTGCCGCTCGATGCCGAAGTTCAAGGGCAGAACAAAATCGGCTGGACTCGTCGATTTCCACTGGGGCCGGTCGCAGCAATCACACCCTTCAATTTTCCTCTGAATCTCGTCGCGCATAAAGTTGCTCCCGCGCTTGCTTGTGGCTGTTCGGTGATTGTGAAGCCATCGCCACGCACGCCGAAAATCGCATGGAAACTCGCTGAAATTCTCTGGGAATCGGGCTGTGCTCGTGAAGTGTTACAAGTGTTTGAAGGCGGAGCGCAAGAGGCTCGGGCTCTCGCACAAGACGAGCGTATTCGAGTGCTTTCGTTTACAGGTAGTGCGGCGGTTGGCTGGGAATTGAAATCGATTGCGGGAAAGAAAAAAGTTCTGCTCGAGCTCGGTGGCAATGCGGCAACGATCGTGCATGCCGATGCCGACCTTAAGCGTGCTGTCGATCGATTGATTCCGGGATGTTTCGCCTACTCCGGGCAAATTTGTATTTCAACGCAGCGACTCTATTTACATGAGTCGATTGAAAAACCCTTTCTCGATTCCTTTCTCGCGCGAGCGAAGCAGTTAAAACGCGGCGATCCAATGGACGAGAAAACCGATCTCGGTCCTATGATTGATGAAGCTGCGGCGAAACGAATCGAAGAGTGGGTAGAAGAAGCGCTAAAAGCTGGGGCCAAACTTTTACTAGGCGGAAAGCGCGAGGGGAATTTCTAT
>CAZMYG010000004.1:0-31997 GCA_964570465.1 uncultured Planctomycetales bacterium | reverse complement strand
TCATCCCTTCTTAACCAAAGCTTAGCTTGAGCCAAACAGCATGGTGGGTCTCATGAAGACTCACTTAGGAATTTATTTAGCTCTCGCACTTTTGGTGACGTTGCCGCTTTCTTGTTTCGACGTTTCTCAAAAGCCGGTTTCGCAAATTGCCCCAGAGCCAGATGTTCCTAATGTGATCACGGTACAAGAGATTTCTCTTTCTATATTGGGAAGTTATTCTGCTGCCGATCCTACGGATCCAACAGATCACTGGGATAAAGGAGCATCCGAATCGATTGCCTACGATGCTCAGTCACAAAGACTTTTTACTTCGAATTTATTTAGCACCGCCACAGACGAACATTCCTCAGTCGATATCATTTCGATTCAAGATCCCGCGCAGCCGACACTCGTGAAACGTGTAGCCGTTCGAGATTTTGTGACGACGACTGGGTATTTTGGTAATCCAGGGAAACCTTCAATCAACAGTGTAGCGGTCAAGAATGGAATCGTCGCAGCGGCGGTTGAAAATTACCCCAAGTGGGAACCAGGTTGGATTCTCTTTTTCGATACCGAGGGTAATTTCAAAAACAAAGTCATTGCTGGTGCGCTGCCCGATATGGTCACGTTTACGCCAGACGGACGGAAAGTACTTGCTGCGAATGAAGGCGAGTCGTTTGGGTTTACGGCAGATCCTGAAGGGTCGATCAGCATTATTGATATTTCTGCTGGCGTAGAGAATCTCACTCAAGCCAATGTGCAAAATGCAGGCTTTCAGCAATTCAACAACGCGACTCTTGATCCGCAGATTCGAATTTTTGGTGTCGCCGGCATCATTGGCTCCGTTGCTCAGGATTTAGAGCCGGAATACATCACCGTGAGTCCAGATTCGAAGACGGCCTACGTCACGCTTCAAGAAAACAACGCTTTGGCTCTTGTCGATATCGATTCTGCGACCGTGACAGAACTGGTTGCTTTGGGTACTAAAGATTGTTCTCTCCCTGGTACAGGTTTCGATGGCGGTGACCGAGATGCAGGCATTCTCATCAACAATTGGCCAGTTCACGCACTCTACCAGCCAGATGGGATCGCTACGTTTGAAGTTGGAGGAGAACTCTTTCTAGTAACTGCGAACGAAGGCGATATCCGTGGGCTTGGAGAAGAGACGGAATTGCGATACGAAAATTTAGACCCAGTGATTTTTCCCAACGCGGCGTTCTTGAAACAAGAAGATGTGCTCGGTCGTTTGGATATTTCTAGAGTTCATGCTGACCCAGATGGCGACGGCGATCTAGATTTCCTGTTTAGCTACGGGACGCGTTCTTTTTCAATTTGGAATGCTCAAGGACAGCTGGTTTTCGACAGTGGAGACGATTTCGAGCGAATCACTGCGCAGATAAGCCCGCAGGGATTCAATACGGACAACACGCACACCGCTACTTTCGACTCTCGTAGTACCAAGCGTGGCCCTGAGCCTGAAGGAGTTGAGATAGGCAAGATTGGCGACAAGATCTATGCCTTTATCACGCTAGAGCGTGTTGGAGGCATCATGGTTTATGAAGTAACCGATCCACATGCAGCTCAATTCGTTCAATTTGCCAACAATCGAAACTACAATGCCCCTTCGCTTTTGCTATCGGGAGACAGCGGACCAGAAACTCTAAAATTCATCCCGGCAAGCGAAAGCCCGAACGGCAAAAATCTCCTTGCAGTTGCTAGCGAGGTGAGCGGAACAACAACCGTTTGGGAAATCACGGTTACTTTGACAGAGCAACCCGCTCCTGTTGGAGAATAGCCCAGAATTTCTTTGGAGGGCTTCTCGCATCGCCCCTATACTTTTCCGCTTGCCGTCCTATACAGATACATACTTTTTCTCCGCTAAAGGAGTCATTCCATGAAGCGTTCCTGGCTAGCTCTGTCGGTTTTCCCTGCTCTTTTGATTCTTCCTCAAGCAAAGCTGCTGCGACCTTATGTGCATAAGGGAGATCAATGGACGACGGCAACCGAGTTGGATCTCAACCTCGATTTGCGTGCAGCGGCGGGAGAGAAGAAGGAAGCGGAAGAGTTTGATTTCCGCTATCAGCGCCGAGAGCGATTTGGTGTGGAAGTCTTGGAAGCGAAAGAAGATCTCACAGCCAAAGCGCGGCGCGAATACTCGCGATCCTCTTCGAAAGTCCGCACTCGTGCAGGCAAAGGCGAATTCGTTGAAAAGCAAGAAGACAGCCCATTTCATCAAGACAATCAAGTTCTGCAGAAAGAAGGCGATGCAGTGAAATTGGTTTCTGGCGGAGCCAAGCTCAGCGCAGAAATGAAAACGGGCTTAGAAATTGAATTGCCAAGCTCGGTTTTCCTCCCCACTACCAAAGTAGAAGAAGGTCAGGATTGGAAAATTGAAGGAAAAAAGCTGGCGAACTATTTACGCCAACAAATCGAAGGCTCTGGTCTCGAGATCTCAGAGATTGATGGTTCGATTCAGGCCAGTTTCAAAGGAATAGAAGAGGAAAAGGGAAAGAAAGTAGCCAAGATCTCATTCGAGGGCACACTTTCCTGCAAGGTGACTCTTCCAGTCGAAGGCAAAAGTGAGCCCGCTCGTTTGCCATTGAACATGAATTGGAAAGGCGCTTTGCATTTCGACCCCATTACTTCCAAGCCCAGCTATTTCCTTGTCGAGGGAACAGTTGAATCACGGGAAAGCAAAGATGCCGCGCAAAATCCATGGACTGCGAAAGGAGATTTCCGCTGGTCTTTGGAAATGGAAGAGCGAGTTGCTGTCAGTGGCGAAGGGATCAAGTTGGAGCCTCGATTCCACAGCGGCGATCAAATCACACGTTCGGAAAAGTCGGTGTTTGAATTCGGACTCGACGATATTCAGGTCAAGGTCAACGGAAAGGCCATGGAGTTAGGGCAGCTTCCGGAACAAAAATTCAAATTCGAATCGAATCAAAAAACCACGGACGAATTGCTCGATGCTTCCGAAGGTCAGATCAAGAAACTCCGCCGCGAATTTCAGGAAGTGAATTTTGAAGCAGAAGGCCCAACCGGCGATGTGCCTAATCCTATGGAGGAATTGGAAGGCAAAGTGGTCATCCTTGAGAAAGAAGGTAAAGAAGTCAGTGCCAAGCTCGAAGGTGGGGGAAAAATAGAGGAAAAGCTGCTCAAGAAAATGAGCATGGGCGATGAGTTCCGCAATCTTTTGCCGGAAGAGGCGATCAAGGTAGGTCAAGCCTGGACTCCTGATGAAAAGAAGCTGATTGAGATGTTCAAGAATGCTTTGCCTTCTCCGGGAGACGAGGAAGAGGAGAGCCCAATGGATATGGAGGCTCTCTTTAAAAAAATCAGTCTCTCTGTCGATTGCAAACTACTTTCTGCGGCGGTTGAAGAGGGTGTTTCCACTGCGCGCATTTCCGTTAAGGCAAAGTTTGATCTCGATTTGACTCAAGATGATTTACCCAAGCAGGCTCAAGAGCAAATGGGCGGCATGGAAATGGAGATGTCCGTTCGCGGTTCTCTCGAAGGAGAATTCATTTTCGATTTCAAAGGGGGCAAGCCACTCAAGCTGGATTTAGCTGGCCCGCTTCAGTTTGAGATGAATTCTTCCCGATCAGATGAAATGGAATTCGAGCAGCGCGTGAAAATGAGCGGGACAATCGAAATGCACGAGGACTATTCCAAAACAAAAGCAGCGAAGTAAGGAGTTTTCCAAATGAAGCAATTGGGCGGAGTTTCTGTGGCATTCTTTATGCTTCTTGCGCAGGCGGCTTTCGCTGCTGGTCCCGAGATCATGCCGGTCAAAGACATCAAACCGGGCATGAAAGGGTACGGGCTCACTGTCTTTCAGGGGAGCAAGCCGGAGAAGTTTGAGATCGAGGTCGTAGGCGTTCTCTGGAACAACGAACCCCATCAAGATCTCATCGTAGTTCGCTCTTCTCATCCCACGCTTTCCCATACGGGAATTTGTGGGGGGATGAGCGGAAGTCCTATCTATATTGAAGGTAAGTTAATTGGTGCTGCGTCTCGATTCTTCAAACTCTTTCCCAAAGATTTGCTGACTGGCGTAACTCCGATCGAGCGAATGATTGCAGACGGGACACGGCCCGCGAATCCTCAAGTAAATAGTAAGGACTTGGATCCAACACCACCCAAGAAACCGGGAACGGGTTCTTCCTACGAACAGATACCCCTTCCTTTCACTGTGTCTGGGGTTGGTCCAAAAACAGAAGGGTGGCTCAACGAGCAACTAAGTCCCTTCGGTGTACAAGTGATGCGAGGAGGAAGCGGATCTTTGGCGCGTAACGGAGTTGACGATAGCCCAGGGGATTTGCAACCGGGAGATGCTTTCGGCGTGCAGCTGATGCGCGGCGACATTGAATTTGATTCTGGAGGAACAGTTTCCTATCGAGATGGCAATCTCATCCTGGGATTTGGACACCCGTTTTTCAGCGCGGGGGATATCGAAATGCCGATGACCACTGCGCAGGTCTATACCGTGATGAGTTCCTTGCAGCGTTCCGACAAAATGCAAATCGCTCTTAAAGAAGTCGGCGCCATTACCATCGATCGACAGTCCTGCGTAGCCGGAGAAATGGGTCGCAAGGTCAAGATGATTCCCTTTGTCATTCGCACACACAACGCGTTGACTGGCGCTAAGGAAGAATTTAACTGCGAGATGATCTGGCATAAGTTTTTGAGTCCCTTGCTTTTCAACTTTGCGATGAACAACGCCGTGGAATCCGCCGAGAGCAGCATGTTGGCGAACAGTGTCGATTTGGACATGAAGGTTTGGATCGATGGGCGCAAGGAACCGGTTGTGTTCAAAGAAACCTTTGCCAATTCAAACGGACCATCGAATTTTGGAATGTCATTACCAGTGCTAGCGTTAGCAGGAAATCCATTTTCCGCCGTGCGCTTCTCTCGTATCGAAGCGGATCTGGAAGTCACTCATGAACGACGCACCGCAGAGATTGAAGCGGCCTGGCTCGATGTCAACGAAGTCAAACCGGGAGAAACCGTCAAGGCGACGGTGATGCTGCGGCCCTACAACCGAGAACCGGAGCGCTTCGTAGTCTCGATTGCAGTTCCTAAGAATCTTCCGGACGAAGTCTACGACCTCGATATCGCTGCCGGTGGGCAAGTCGAGCCCGATGCGGCTTCGCCGAAGAATGTCGAGGATCTCGTGCGTTTGCTCGAAGCAAAATACAAGACCAGCGATTTGGTCACGGTTTTAGAGTTAGGCACGATTGGCACTCGACAAGAAGGGAAGGCGCTTCGTCAGTTGCCTTTCTCCGTATTTGGAACTTTGTTCTCTTCGACTTCCGCAGGAATCACGATTGCGCCGGATACACTGCGACTGGTAACCCCAACGCCGTATGTTTTGAGCGGGCGCAAATCTTTGAAAATCAAAGTCAGCACGACTAAGGGCGGTGAATAATGAAACGAGCACAGAAAACGATTGTGATTTCCAGTTTGATTGCAGCAGGGTTGTTGGTGCCATCCTTGTGGGCTGTGTCCACGAGTATTTGGCGAGTCTCTACCGAGCAAGGATTTCTTGCAGGAGAACTCGACAATGTCGTCGTCACTTCCACAGGGGAAGTCGGCTTGGGAACACGTCTTTCCAAAATCGCTACAGAAGAGATTGCTATTTGGTCTTCTCTGGTTGCGAAAGATGGTTCGATTTATGTAGGAACAGGAAATCAGGGAACGATTGCCAAACTCGTCGGCGATAAATTGGAAACGGTTTATCAAGGCGAAGATCTCGTCGTCACCGCGATGGCTCAGGCCCCGGACGGATCGATTTACGGAGCGACTTTGCCAGATGGTCGCGTCATCAAAGTCGGAACCGATGGCAAGTCTTCCGTGTTTTGCACGCTGAAAGATCCTTATGTATGGTCAATCGCCGTCGGTCCCGATGGGACGGTGTACGCGGGCACTGGCGAGGATGGAAAGATTTACAAGATCAATCCTGCTGGGGAAGCCACGGTGCTTTTCGATTCCAAAGAAGATCATGTTCTTTCGCTCGCGGTTGCCAATGACGGCACTCTCTATGCAGGCACAACCTACGAAGGAATTCTCTATCGCATCCCTCCTGGCGGCGCGCCACAAGTGTTGCAAGACTTCGAAGAGAATGAAGTCCGTTCGCTCTACATTCGCGGCAATACGCTTTATCTCGGCACCAATAAGTCAAAGAAGTTTAAACCCAAGGCCTTTGTGCAGCGCTTGAAACGATCTGCGGAGAAGGCAGCCGAGGGAACGGAAGAACGATCGCCATTCCAGGAGTTGTTTGATGGAGTGGTGTACCGAATGAATTTACAAAGTGGCGGACCGGAAAAATTCTTTGAGTTTTCCAAATCCTATGTGATTCATATCGCTGCCGATGAAAGCGGGCGAATTTTGGTTGCGACTGGTGATGAGGGCCGCGTGTATCGCGTGAAAGAAGATGGAAGTTACACAACCTTTATCGATTTCAAAGAAAACCAGGCGATGACTTTGGGCGTGAATGCTTCTGGCAAACTCATGGTAGTCGGTACGGGCAATGCCGGGACGGTTTATCGCGTCGATAGCGGCCAAGCACAGAAGGGCAGTTATCTCTCGACTGTTTTGGATGCAAAATTTCATTCTCGCTGGGGATCTCTCGAGTGGATTGGAGAAGGGAAAGTTTCTTTCCAAGTTCGAAGTGGAAACACTTCGAAGCCGGACGATTTCTGGTCGGATTGGACTCCTGCCTCGGATGCTCGCACGATGAGCATTGCCAGCCCCGAAGGTCGATTCCTACAGTTCCGCGCGACTTGGGAAAGCGATCCGAATGCTTTGCTGCGTTCGGTTAGCGTTTCTTATCTCACCGATAATCAGCGCCCGCGAATCGCCGAGTTCGAAGTTCGTTCTGGCGAACCGGATGCCGCTTACAAGGGTCAAGATCCTCATAGCCGCGAAATCGAGTTTGGTTGGAAGTCGGACGATCCCGATGGGGACAGCCTCGTCTTCGATCTTTCTTACCGAAACCAAGAAGCCGGCAATTGGATTTTGATCAATCGCGAAGGGCCGATCGACAAGAAGAAATTCAATCTCGATACAACGATGCTTGCGGATGGTTGGTACAGCTTCAAGTTGGAGTCCTCGGACAAACGAGCGAATCCGACGGAGCGTTCGTACAAAGTTTCCAAGGTCTCTGAACCTGTCTTAGTCGACAATCGCAAACCGGATATTGTCGATCTCGCGGTGGATAAAGAATTGCGCTGCGAAGTGCTAGTGGAAGATTCCTTCAGCAATATCGCTCGTTTTGAGTACTCGATTGATGGGAGTGAATGGCATTTGCTTTACCCAGCGGACTCGCTCTTCGATCGACCGAAGGAACAGTTCAAATTCCCATTGGGAGAAATCAAACCCGGAGTGCATACGATTACCGTTCGCGCTTACGATGCCCGAGGAAATGTTGGGACTCGTTCGATCGAGTTCACCAAACAGGTCGGCTAAAACCGATGGTTGCTTTGGATTCGGGGCAGAACGCTCCTGCGTTCAGCTTGCGCGATGACTTAGGCAAGGAGCAAAGCCTGCGTGCCTGTTTGCAGGGCAAGGCAGCGATTCTGGTCTTCTTCAAAACCGAATGCCCAACTTGTCAGCTCGCTTTTCCTTTTGTGGAGAGGTTGTATCAGCGATTCAAGGGAAGCTCTGTCACTTTGCTTGCGATTGGTCAAAACACCGCAGACGAAATTGCAGGGTTTCGCGATGAGTATGGTTTGAGCATGCCCATTGCCTTAGACACGCCGCCTTATTCTGTCTCTGATTCTTACGGGGTTACCAATGTCCCAACTTTGTTCTTGGTTGACTCAACGGGACAGATCCGTCGCAATCAAGTTGGGCATTCCAAAGACGGATTTGAAAAAATTCTCGACGAGGCATGTTCGTTAGTAGCGCTGCCTAAACCCGAGCCACTTTTCACTGCAGCCGACGCATCTGTCAAAGCAATGCAGCCTGGCTGAGGTTCTAAGAATAAGAGGCCTAGTTAGGTCTCTCACACGAGCTGTAGGGGCGGCGCATGCGCCGCCCCTACTTTGGAATTAGATTCAGCACTTCTTTGACGAGTAGCTTGATCCCGTCGGCGGTTTCGGAAATGCGCGTGGCGAGCATATAGGCCGGAGTCGAGACGATGAGATTTTTGCGATCGACCGTGACTTCTCTCACTCCGCGTTTCTCGTGCTCAGCTCCCATGGCAACGAGTTTCGAGGCGGTGTCATTGTCAGAGCCAATGGTGAGTCGCGGGCGGAGATTCTGGCTTCGCAGAGCTGCGGCGATCAGTGCGGGAGAAATACAAATCGCGCCGATGGGTCGGTTTCGCATGGCGACTTCGCGGATGAGTCGTTCTACCTCGGGATGAACGCGTGCGTCTTCGCCGGCTTCGGCGAAGTTGGAGAGATTTTTCACCGCGCCAAATCCTCCTGGAAAAATGAGGGCGTCGAGTTCGTCCCCTTTGACTGTAGCGATATCGCGGATTTTACCGCGTGCGATGCGGGCGGACTCGGTGAGTACATTTCGTTTTTCCCCGCGAGTCGTTTTGTTTTGCGTGTGATCAAACACTTCGCGCTGTTCCATGTTGGGCGCCATGCAAATTGCTTCCACGCCTTCCCGGTCTAGCGCCACGAGCGTGAAAACGGACTCGTGAATTTCTGAACCGTCCATCACGCCGCAACCGGATAGAACAACGCCGACTTTTACCATGTCTTTCTCCTTTTTGATTGAGGTGCACAATATACTGAAAGCCGTTGCGGAGGGCTAATGAGCGAAGAAAAACATTGGGTGTTTGTGATCGGTGCAGGGCCGGCGGGACTTTATGCGGCGAAAAAACTCTCAGAGTCAGGTGCGCGCGTTGTCATTCTCAATCGAGATATCAAACCAGGGGGACTCGCGGAGTACGGGATTTTTCCTAATAAACATGCAATGAAGGAAGGCCTGCGAAAGCAGTACCGGAAAATCCTTACCCATCCTTTGGTGAGTTACTTTGGCAATGTCCGTGTTGGCGAAGATGGAACGGTTTCTTTTGGCGAGCTCGAAAAGTTAAACCCCTCGGCCATCGTTGTGAGTGCGGGAGCGCAGGGAACAAAATCTCTGGGACTTCCGGGAGAAGACGCCAAGGGTGTCTATCACGCTAAGGATATTGTTTATCACTACAATCACTTACCTCCTTTCAGCCAGAAACAGTTTCCTTTTGGAAATCGTCTGGGAATCATCGGTCTTGGCAATGTCATGGCGGATATTTCCAACTATGCCTGCAATTTGTTGCACACGCCGAATGTGCTAGCGATCGGTCGCCGCGGTCCTGGAGAGAGAAAATACACCAAGCCTGAGTTTGCGCATTTCTCAGGACATTTCGACCGCGAAGGTTTCCACGCGGAGATCGCACGCATTCGCCCCGCGTTGGAAGAGGTTGGCGAAGATGGGGACAAAATTTTGCGTGAGATTGAGGAAGATGTGCCTCCGCAAGCCCCGACTGGGAATGTTCGCTTTTGTTTTCGCTTCCTCAGTTCACCGAAGGAAATTCTCAAGGACGAAAAAGGCCGAGTCCGTGCGTTGCGTGTGGAGAAGAATCGATTGGTCAAACGTGGAGCTGTGATTCGCGAGCAAGCCACAGGAGAGTTTGAGGAAATTCCTCTAGATACTGTGGTCTTTGCGATTGGCGATCGGGTGGATGAGAAGTTGGGTCTTCCCTACAAGGACGGAATCTTTTTGACTGATCCGAAATCAGATCCCCTGAATCCGGAGCATTCCCTTTTTCGGGTTTACGATCCCAAACAAGGCGCCGTGATCCCTGGGCGATATGTCATCGGTTGGGCGCGCAAAGCTTCTGAGGGCTTGGTGGGCAAGGCGCGGCAGGATGCGGAAAAAGGAGCGGCAGTCGTTTTGCACGACTTGGAGAAAGTGCCAAAATTGCCGACCGAAGAAATTGAGACACGTATAAATCAGCTCCAAGATCGACTTCGCACCGCCGCCAGTCCTGCGATCCCCTATGAAAAAATTCAGACCTTGGAGCAGGTCGAACAAGCTGAAGCCAAGAAACGTGGGCTCGAAGAGTTCAAATTCAGTTCAAACGAGGAAATGTTGCAGGAGATTGCTAAATCTGCTCGCTAGGGTTTGTAAATGGCAAACCCAATTTGGTTTCGGCTCACATACAAAAGCTCCGGCGCGGGTCCGTTAGGCCCATCATTGTCATAGAGAAAGACAGTGCCGACAGAATCGCCCCCAGGCGGCACGGTTTCTTCCATCAAGTACATACTTGATGGCTTAAGAAAATCGTATTTTTCAAAATCAGAAAAGCTCCAATGTCTGAAAATTCTTCCCTCATTAAAAGCAAAGCCAGGTTGGGCAAACAGCCCTTGGGGCAGATTGGCGATTTGAACCATCGAAAAAGATTCTCCGTTGTTTCTCAGTTCCAAGACCGGACTTCCTCCGGATAGAAGTTGGAGCACAACGCGATTGCCGTAGGAAACCCCAGCTCCTTCCAGAGCGGGAGAGGCAAGAAATATCACCTGAGTGTTTAAGAGGTTTTCAGGATTACGGATGTCGATCAAGTTTGCGGTACTGCCGTTGTTATAAACGAGCAGCCGTTCAGTTCCGATTCGATTCATTCCTTTTACGCCTGCGGGAAGGAAAATAGAGTCTAGCAAAATAGGATTTGTCGGATTTGAAACATCATACGAACAAATATTTCCCGCCGGGCTTCCAATGAAAATGTGAGCACCAGTGGCCACAACATTTCTGCCCTGGCAAACAAATTGAGAGGGACTGGCGAGCTGCACGAAGTTGTTTGGATCGGCGTTGTAGATAGAGACACCTGTAATATAGTCAGCGATGTAGAGATTGCCGGCGCTCACATCCATGGTCCATGCTCCGACAAATGGGCCGGTGTTTCCCATATCGCCTGTTAAGCATTGCATTGGTTGAGGATGCAGAGGATCGGAAAGATCTCCCGTAAGCAAATGTCCGTAACCACCAATACTCCAGACTCTACTGTCAGCGGCTGCGCTGAGACGGAAGCCAATTTCTTCCGTTTCACAGTTTGAGTTCGGTAGATCCATGACGCTGATGAGTTCCATACCTCGGTTGACATGCACAGTGATCGCGCGCTGTGCTAGTACTTGACCCTGGGTGTTATAGGTTGTGAGCGTCACCTCATGAGCGCCCTCCTGCGCAAAGCCATGCAAAGGCGCCGCAAGGGAGCTACCAAATTGTGAATCATCAAAATGCCAAAAAATCAGATACGCTGCGTTCGTTAGGGCGAGAGCCTGAAATCGCACGCGCAGCCCAAGCTCGATTCCTTCTGTTTCATTTTGAATAGGAGACCAGGTTTCTTGGCCTGTGATCGAATTAAACTGAGTTCGTTTCCAGACAGAGATTTGATCTGCCGAAGGTTGATTGGGTCCTGGGACTAAAGAGGGCTCTAGCTGGCTTACAACATTTGGAACCTTTTGCGCGATAGGTTTCTTGGGCCCGTCGTTTGGAGATGCGGAAGCGCTAAGAAAAAAAATCGCTGAGAGGGCGGATGCGAATTTGCCCAGAGTTTCGAATTTGATGGTGGCCTTCATTTTTCCCCTTTGGATATCACCCCGGCCTAAACCAATCCTTGAAGTGTACAACATAGGCGGGGAATAAAATGAAATTTCCTAAATAGCTTTAAAACTATAAGCCACAATCGTTTATTGATGGACTTTTGTGTCGTGTCTAGTGCCGCTCTCGGAATCGCGATTCGATGTCCCGAACCATAGCGAGATATTCAAAAGCGCTGCCAGCTTTTTTGGATAGTCGATCTTTCATTGCGCTGACACTTCCATTGCTTGATTCAAGTTCGCGTTCGACCGTACCCGCGCCAACGAAATAAGCCATCACCGCTAAATCTTCATTGCCATCGAATTGATTGAGAAGAATTCGTAAATAGCTCGCACCCAATCGCAAGTTGAGTTCTGGCTGTAGTAAGTCATCCAGTTGTGGAGCGGGAATTTTCAATCGTTTGGCTGCATCAGAAGCGGCATCAACTTTAAGTTGCATCAAACCTGCGGCGCCTGCAGAGGAAATGACATCGGGACGTCCTTTGCTTTCTACATAGACAATGCCTGCGATTAAGCTCGGTTCAAAACCTTGTTCGGCAGCAGCGGCGGAAATCGAAGACCAACGTTTTTCAATTTCTAAGGTTGGTGAGTTCGTGCGAACTAGAACGAGTCCGCCGAGAAAGACAATCGTGATTAAAACCAAAGCAAAAGCGAGTCGCAGATTCATATGGGCTAGTCTATTAACATGCGTTCGAGTTTTTTCGAGCTTGTTGTTCCCTTGGCAGCTTCTTCGCGAGCAGCGAGTAAGAGATCGAAATCTTTTTCTAGGTCAGCAGCGGCTAAGGGGGGCAGTCCGCTTTGTCTCAATCCAGTGAGTTCGCCAGGTCCGCGGCGTTTCAAATCCGCTTCCGCAATATCAAATCCGTCGTTTGTCGTTTCCAAAATCGAAAATCGATCTTTTGCTTTAGGGGAACCGAGCAAATAACAAAACGAGTCTTGAGTTCCACGTCCTACTCGTCCGCGTAATTGATGCAATTGAGCGAGTCCTAATTTTTCTGCACCGTCGATCACAATCAAAGTCGCGCCTGGGACATCGATACCCACTTCAATCAAAGTCGTCGCAACAAGCACACGCAAAGCTCCGCGGCGAAAACGATCGAGTACATCATCACGTTCTTGAGCCTTCATGCGTCCGTGCGCGAGTCCGATTGGCACTCCAGCGAACGCGCCCGTGGAAAGAGTTTGGAAGGCGGTGATCGCAGAACGACTTTCTTCCCCTTCATCCTCGATGCGTGGAGTTACCCAATAGAGTTGCTCGCCATTCTGCAAACGCTGGCGCATCTCGCGCATCCATTTGCTTTGCTCTTTCTTAGTGAGGTAATGAGTTTCGATGCTCCCGCGTCCTGGCGGTTTCTCTCGCAGAGTCGAGATATCGAGATCTCCATAGACCGTTAAAGCGAGAGTTCGCGGAATCGGAGTTGCCGTCATGCTGAGCAAATGAGGCGAGAGTCCTTTTTGATAGAGTTTTTCGCGCTGCAAAACTCCAAATCGATGCTGTTCATCGATCACGATCAAAGCTAAATCTCGAAAGCGAACGCTGTCTTGAATCATGGCGTGAGTGCCAACCAAGAATTGAGTTTCTCCTTTTTCTACACTCTGCAAGATGCGGCGTTTTTCACTCGCGGGTAAAGAGCCAATTAAAAGTGCGACCTGAACTTTCGAACCTTCTAAATAGCGGCGCAGCACACGCGCGTGTTGCTCAGCCAAGATTTCTGTCGGCGCCATAAAAGCGGCTTGATGGTAAGTGCCGATTGCGGCGAGACAGGCGTAGATCGCGACGGCGGTTTTTCCCGAACCCACATCTCCTTGCAGCAAACGACGCATGGGAAATCCAGAAACCAGATCCGTGCGAATCTCGGATATGACTTTTTTCTGACCTTGAGTGAGTTGAAATGGAAGACGTTTGAGAATGCGCTCGTGCAAATCGCTATTCACTTGAATGCGCACACCCGGATTCTTCTTTGCTTTGTCTCGCTTGCTTTGCAAGACCCTTTGCAAGGAGATCAACTCTTCGAGTGCCAGGCGTCGTCGTCCGAGTTCTGCCAGCTCCAAAGAGAGGGGACGATGCACCGCAAGAAAGGCCTCTCCCAGCGGAAGGCAGCCCAGTTTTTTCAGTCGTTCTGCGGGTAGAGGGTCTTGGACTTGGCTTGCGATTTTGTCCAGCGATTGGGCGATCAAATTGCAGAACGACGCTTGCCCCACTCCTTCGGTGGCGGGATAAATCGGTACGATGCTTCCTTGTTTTGGGAATGGAAGCGCCGCACTTTCTACACGGGGGGCGGGAAGAACGAGAGTTTTTCTGCCCGAGACCCGTCCGTGCAAAGCAATTTCCTCCCCAACACGGAAACGATCGCGTAAATACGGCTGATTGAAGAAAAGCGCCTCCATAGTTCCCGTGCCATCGCTTACGCAAACGCAAAGCACATTGCGCCTTCCCCAATAAAAACGTTCGAGATCCACGCTCAAAATTTTTCCCCGAATCGTTAGCTCTTCTCCATAGCGCAACGAGGAGATTTTCCGTGTCGGCGCCCATTGCTCGTAACGCAAGGGGAGGTGATGGAGCAGATCGCCAACTGTTTCGATTTCCAACTTCTTAAACAGATCCGCTCGGTTTGGGCCTACGCCTTTAAGAAAGCGAATCGGCTGTTGCAGAGGATCAGAAGTCAGAGACAGTGCTGAGCTCATTCGCTCACTAGGATAACTTCTCGTGGCGTGGTCTGCGAAGGTCTCGAATCGGTTTGCCGCCTAGAGCGAGCTCAATGTCCCGAGCTGTCATCTCTCTAGTTTTCCCGGGAAGAAGTTCTCCCAATTCGAGATCGCCAATACGAACGCGCAAAAGCTGCTTCACTTCAAAGCCCTGTGCCTCACAAATGCGTCGAATCTCGCGGTTTTTCCCTTCGAGCAAAATGATTTCAATCACGGACTCGCCACGCTGTGGCAAAGCGCGAACCGATTTTGGTCGTGTAAGTTCGCCATCTGGAAAGCGAATTCCTTTGGACAATTTTTCCAGCTCTTCTGTCGAAGGCGCGCGATTCAAATGAACTTCATAGGTTTTGGGAACTTTGGCGAGCGGATTCGAAATCGATTCGGCAAATCGGGAATCGTTGGTGAAAAGCAACAAGCCTTCGGACTCCGCATCGAGACGACCCACGGGAAAGATATAGGCTTTGATCTCCTGTAAGCATTCAAAGACAGTGGCTCTGCCTTTTTCGTCTTGCCGTGTCGTGACAAGCCCGCGGGGTTTATTCAGCATCAGATAGATTTTTTGTAGCTTGCGATCGAGAGTGACTCCGTCCAGAGAAAGGCGATCAAGGGCGAGATCGACGCGAAACTCTGGATTGTTTTTGATTTGGCCGTTGCAGCGTACGCGGTTTTCTGCAATCGCCTTCTGAGCTTGAGAGCGCGAGAGAACTCCGAGTTTGGATAAAGCGCGTGCGAGGCTAACTGCCCGACGCGGATTCACTGGGCGGCGATTTTTTCTTTTCTTCACCTGGTTGATTCTTCTGTTCCGCTTCGTGCTTTTCCAATTCTTTTTGTTTTGATTCTTGTTCAGCAAGGAAGGCTTGCTTCCATTTTTTGAAGTTTTTCTCGAATTCGGCTTCTTCCTTGGTGGGATAAATATCGTTCACTCGGTTTTGGCGTATCGAGTCGTATTTCTCGATACTCCACCCAGCTTCTGGGGAAAATTTTTCTAGCAAGGCCTTAGCTTCCGCTTCTTCTTCCGCTTTTTGCTTTGCTGCCTCTGCTTTTTCCGGGGTCATAGGCTTCGCTGGTGCTGGAGCCGCAGATTCTTTCTTATCTGTCTTTTCTGGAGCTTTTGCAGCTTCTTCTTCCGTTGGCTTGGTAGCTTCTTCTACTGGGGCCTGATCCTGGAGTAATTCCTGTTTTCTGTCACTGGCGGCTTTCGTGAGTTTCGTCGAAAGCGCTCGCATGTCCTGATCTGAAATCCCGCGAACGATTTGATATTTTTGAATCACCGTTTCTGGAAAGAAGACATAGGACTGAGTGTCTTCGATGAAATAGAGCCGTAAACCAGCACCCTTTTCTCCGGATTTCACCGAAATGAATTCTTTACCAACAGACTTTTCGGAGAACTGATTGTTTTTGACGAAACCGCGAACTTTGTCGCCGCTTTTCAAATAAAGAATAATTTCCGAGTGTGCGCCACTAGCAACCTTGGTTTCTTTTGATTCTTTGGGTTCTTGTTGCTGCGCAGATAGTGAAGCCGCGAAGAAAGAGAATAAAACCGATAAAACAAAGCCAGTCCGGAACATATTGCCCTCCGCTTCCCCCGCCCGGGGAAATGTACCTTATATATCGGTCGAGCTAAGAGGCCGCCTAAATGCTAGGGGCGGGATTCTCGTCATCAGGAATCAGGTCGATTAGTCCTTTTTCCATCTCGAGATAGGCGATTTTGATTGGATTCTTTTCCCGGGTTTCAAAAAGAGGGTTTGCGCCTCGGACTAATTCGCGCACTCTCTTTTGGAGTAGAGAGGTTTTGTGAAAAGAGCCGGACACAGCACGTTGTAGTTTTTGCGGTAGCGTGGAATCCATTCGATTACCTCTTTGACGATTAACCCTTGGAAAGGGCGTAGAAGCATACTCATCTAGCTCTTGTGATGCAAGGGGCTAAGGAAGAAGGAGTAGATTGACAACAGAGTCCAAAACAAGATCCGGTTGGATTTTGGCTTTACGCAAATCACCTTCATGAAACTTCCCGGTACGAACCAAGATTCCAAACATCCCTAAGGATTTGGCTCCTGCGATGTCGTTTGTCAGATCGTCGCCGCACATCGCCACCTGTTCTGGGGGAAGATTGAGAACAGACAAAGCGGTTTGGAAAAAAGCGGGTTCGGGTTTGCCGACTACCTGAGCTTTTTTCCCGGAGGCATACTCCAGCGCGGCAACGTAGGCGCCAGCGTCCACGCGAAATCCCTGCGGAGTTCTCCAATAGCGATTTTTTTGAAGGGCGAGTAATTCAGCGCCACGCATCAATGCCAGAAAAGCCTGATCGAGAACTGCAGGGAGAAAGCCATCTCCCATATCTCCGACAACAATCCAGTGAGGGTCTTTTGAGTCCTGCGTTATGCCAGCGAAATCTTCATGTACTTCCGGTCCAGTGAGAAGCATCACGCGAGCATTTTCTTTGGAGCGAAGCTGACGCGCGGCAACGAGAGTGGGTGTGACGAGTTCAGAATCCTCTACAGCGAAACCCATCTTGTTCAGTTTTTCCAGGATGGCTCGACGGGACATGCGCGTGATATTTGAAAGAAAGCCGATCTTCAATCCGCGTTCAAGAAGACGGCGAACGGTTTCGATGGCGCCTTCGTAAGCTTCGTCTCCTAAAAAAAGTGTTCCGTCGAGATCGAAGAGAACGCCACGAATCTGAACAGGTAGAGAGTCACTCATCGGAGTTTTGAAAATCGTTCTTGGAGCTTGGAAGAACTCAGAGCAGGGAACAGTTCTGAATAGTGATGAATCACCGCGTCCGCTTGCGGCCATTCTTCTGTCTTGCCAAAGCCGCCAGAAAAACCAATGAAAGGGATTCCGTTTTTTTGTGCGGCTTCATAATCGAGATAGCGATCGCCAATCATCACGGCGCGCCGTGTTTGAAAATGATTGAGAGCAATCGCAAGCATATCGGATTTGTCTTGTACGCCGGGTGTGGAGAGACAAAGCGGAAGATCAATCCATTGTTTCAAACCCAAACTCTTCTGTACTTCCGTGATATAGGACTGTCCGCAGTTACTCGCGAGTGCGGTTCTTTTCTCGAGTCGGCGGAGTTCTTGAAGAGTTTCTAACACGCCCTCAAAAAGACAAAGCTTCTGCTGGCGCATTTCTAAGCTGCCGTAATGACCCACTCGGCTCGCGATTTCAGGCAAAATTTGATGAAACTGCGCATCAATCAAAGGTTCGAGCGCCTGCACGCCAGGAATTCCAATTCGCGATTCAATCGCTGCAATGCTGGGGATTTTTTGAGCGATTTTTTTCTCTTCAAATACTTCGCGAATGGCACGTTGCACGGCGGGTGCCCAAATCGAGCGCGAATCCACCAAGGTGCCGTCGATATCGAAAATAACCAGTTCGTAGTGCACGAGTATTGGAAATTGGGTTAGGGTAGTAGGCTCATTTAGAGACTTAAGGAGACGTATGTTAGCGAACTCGATCTTTCTCGTCGTGCTTCCATTTCTGGCGGCGGATAACCTCAAAGGTTTCACTAGCGAGCGCGGCGCGGTGCAAAGGGAGCTTGAGAAAAAATTTCTATCGCAGCCTTCTCCTAAAAACTGCGAAAAATACTCCCGAGTGCTGAGTGAAGATCCACACATGGCGGGCACCCCCGCGGATCGGAAAACGGCCGAGTACATGCTGCAAAAATTCCGCGAGTTCGGCTGGGAAGCGGAGATGGTCGAGTATCTGGTTTATTTGCCTTATCCCAAAAGTGCCAGCCTCGAACTTCTCGCTCCACAAACTTACACCGCCAAGCTTATTGAAGAAGGCTGCGAATGGGACAAGGATGGATCCTCACTCGATGCAGTGATCCCTTTCAATGCTTACTCCCCTTCGGGAGATGTCAGCGCAGATTTGGTCTATGTGAATTACGGTTTACCTCAAGATTACGACAAGCTTGCCGAGCTCGATGTCGATGTGAAGGGCAAAATTGTCATCGCGCGTTATGGAAATTCTTTTCGTGGAATCAAAACTCAACTCGCGGAAGAACATGGCGCGATTGGCATCATTCTCTATTCCGATCCAGCAGATGACGGCTATGCGAAAGGGGATGTGTATCCGCGTGGACCATGGCGTCCCGAGACCGCCGTTCAGCGCGGCAGTATTTCCTGCATTTCTCAATATCCAGGCGATCCGCTTTCTCCCGGTTGGGCCGCAGTCGCTGGAGCAAAACGATTAGATCCAGGCGGTTCTGTTTGTTTGCCCAAGATTCCTTCTATGCCGATTTCCTATGCCGACGCCACGCCACTTTTGAAAGCGATTGCTGGACCCAATGTGCCTGAAGGATGGCAAGGACATTTGCCTTTTGCCTATCACGTGGGACCAGGCCCCGCGCGCGTTCGCATGAAACTCGAAATGGATTTCGCGGATCGGCCGATTTGGAATGTCATCGCAAAAATGCCGGGCAAGGATTATCCCGATCAGTGGCTGATGCTCGGCAATCATCGCGATGCTTGGGTGCACGGTGCTGTAGATCCTATTAGTGGGACTTCTGTCATGCTCGAGCTCGCGCGAAGTTTTGGCGAGCTCAAGAAACAAGGTTGGCAGCCGCGTCGTACTTTGGTGATGGGTTCTTGGGATGGAGAAGAATTTGGACTCATCGGTTCGACCGAGTGGGTAGAAGAACACGAAGACGAGCTCGCGAAGAAAGCATTAGTTTATATCAATATTGATTCCGCTGTTTGTGGGCCGAATTTCAGTGCGAGTGGTGTGCCGTCTTTGGCTCCTTTCATTCGACAAATCGCGCGCGAGGTTGAAGATCCAAAAGAGATAAAACCGATTTACGATCTCTGGCTTGCCAAATCAGTCGAGAAGGATCGCAAGAGAGAGAAAAATCTTCAGGGCATTATGACTGAGATGGTTGGACAGGAGCCGCCAGTTGGCGATCTCGGCAGTGGTTCTGATTTCACGCCATTTCTCGATCGTTTGGGCGTTCCTTGCCTCGATCTTTCTTTTGGTGGCAGTTATGGCGTCTATCATTCGGCTTTGGATAACTTCTATTGGATGTCGCAATTTGGGGATCCAGGTTTTGAATATCACGCAACGATGACACGCGTGATTGGGTTGAGTCTGCTCCGTTTTAGCGAAGGTGATATTCTTCCGTTCGAAATGGGAGAAACTGGTGCAGCGATTGTGCGTTATCTCGATTCGATTGAGAAAGGCACGAAGGAGCTGCCTTCGGAATTCTTCGCGGCGCGCAAAGCTGCTGAAGCGATGCGTGATAAAGCCAAGGAGTATCAGGCGCGATCTTCCGAGATTCTAAGAACCGAATCGACTTATGAAGCCAATGTCATGAATCAGAATTTTCTTCGCGTTGAGCAATCCTTCATCGATCGCGAAGGACTCAAGGGTCGCAATTGGTTTCGCAATCTTCTCTACGCGCCGGGACTCTATGCCGGTTATGCCTCTTCTACTTTGCCAGGTATTCGCGAAGCGGTGGAGAATAAAGACAAAGAACAAATTCGCATTGAAGCCGTTCGCCTGCTGACTCGACTCGAATCGGCGACACGCATTCTCTCTCCGTCAAATTCTTCACCTGTACCCACCAATCCTGGTCGCCCGCAGGGGAACTAGAGCTTAGGAGCTCGTTACTTCAGAAAACGCTCGAACTATATCAATCCCGCGGAAGAGGTTTTTTTGTTTTCACAACTAGGAAGCAGCAAATGTTCTTTTCTTCTTTGGGATTGGTTTTTTTGGTTAGTAGTTTCCCTCTTGTTTTAGGAACAAGAGATCACAGTTCAACCGCGCAACGCTGTGCGGCTCCGGAAGAATTGCGATTTCAAAGACAGCAAACAGCGAATGCATCGGGTGGTGGTGGCCATGTCGGTGAATATCGAGTGCTGACGATATTTGCGACTTATGTGGAATATCCCGAGGGTTTGGATTTTCCAAATGCACCTTGGGGGATCAACGCTTTTGGGCAAACCGTTTACCCCTCGGATCAAGAAGCGCGCAATTCTCTGGTGTATGGCAATCCAGATCACACTTCGATTAATGATTGGTTTATAGAGAACTCCTACGGACGCTTTCATATCGCGGGAGAAGCGGTTGGTCCTTACACGATCAATATGCGCGTCACTCCCTGGCCCAATTGCAACAACGCGCCGGGATTACCTTGGTGTTGGGATTTAGATCGAGCGCGAGAGATGGCGGTTGCCGCTGCCACTGCAGATGGAGTGGATGTCGCGAGCTACGATCGAATTATCTTGGTGCTTCCTTATTTCCCCGTCGCTTGGCCAGGCACAGTCACTCTTACAGATGACACCTTATATACGATATTTGTGGAGGGATTGGGTCTCCCCCTAGCAATTCATGAGTTTGGTCACTCTCTCGGACTTTGGCATGCAGAGCGTTGGGATTGTTACACGACGATTTGGCGGCCTGAGGGGCTCAACTGCGATCGTTACACTTGGGGTGACAAACTCGATTGCATGGGAAGCGCGATTGTCCCAGGACATTTCAGTGCGAATAAAAAGCTGTGGTTGGGTTGGTTGGATCCTGAACAAATTATCAGTCCCACAGAAAGCGGCATTTACACACTCACTCCGTTAGAGACTTCGGGAGGAGCGAAAGCTATTCGTGTTCCCATTCGAGTAGGTGACACTCCGTATGAAGGGCGCGATCTCTGGATGGAATTTCGCCAGCCGATTGGATTTGAAGGAATCGCCGCAGCGAAGGCGCAGCAAGAAGGCTACTTTCCCGCAGATGGTTTAGAAGGATTGAGAATTTATCGCGGTCCCAATCCCAACGACTATCCCAACTCTGAACTCATCGATATGCAGGACAACGGGGACAACAATTATTGGCTCGATGCGATGGATGTGAGTTTGCGAGTCGGCGAAAGTTTCACAGAGCCAATTGCGGGAGTAAAAATCACGGTTCTTTCCATCACGGGCACTGGAGAAAACAGAACAATCCAAGTGCAAATTGAATTGAGTCCACTTGAAGTCGTGTTTCCGATCGACGATTTGGATCTGCATAACGGCGAGCAATTGTTACTCACTCCAATCATTACGGGAGGAATTCCACCTTACTCTTGTAGTTGGTTGCCTTATCAGGGAGTCATTCCACAGGCTGATGGATGTCAAGCTCTCGTCGATGCGGACCAATTTTTTCCAGGTGTTCCTGGAATTGGTACTCCGATTTCTGTGATTGTGCAGGATTCCAATCTCAATTCTTTGCCTTCAGGAAGCTGGATTCGCGTGCGTTTGCCTGGCAATGATTGCAATAGCAATGGTTACAACGATGTAGTGGAGTTATTAGAGGGATTCGCTGTCGATTGCAATCACAACGCGATACTCGATGAATGTGAGTGGAGCGCTGCAATAGATTGCGATTCCAATCATATTCCCGATCACATTGATATTTGTAACGGCACGTTGCGGGATTGTGATCAGAACAGCTATCCAGATGAATGCGAATTTCCTTGGTTGCCTCAGGATTGCAACGCGAATGGGAGCCCGGACTGTTGGGATGTTGAGGATGGAGTCAGTCAAGATTGCAATGGTGATCGAATACCAGATGAGTGTCCTTCTTCTTCAGCTCCTGATTGCAACCATAACAGCCGTCCGGATTCATGCGATATTGCAGATGGTTTGCTTCTCGACTGTAATCACGATGGGGTTCCCGATTCATGTCAGGTTCAAGGTGATTGTGACCAAGACGGCATTCCAGATTACATGGAACTTTGTGACGGCCAAAGCTACGACTGCAATAACAATTGGATCCCAGATGACTGTGAGGATTTCATAGAACAAGTTGCGATGGGTTGGAGCTATGCGGTGGGAGGAGGCATGGACGATTTTGTTTTAGCGATCACCGCAGATCATGACGGAAACATCTATCTGGCGGGCCAGTTTCGAGGAACGGTTAACTTCAATCCAAATTTTGAACAAGAAGACATTCACAGTACGGAATCGACACTGCTCTGGGCAAATGCGTATGTGACAAAGCTTGATCGTGATGGGCACTATCTGTGGACGAAAAGCCTTGGCCTTGGATCAATCAATGTAGGAATCACAGGAATTAAAGTCTCTGCAGATGAGAATTTGCTGTTGACGGGTTTCTTTCGAAACACGGTCGATTTTGATCCAGATCCTCTTCTCGAAGAAAATCACACGGCTGTAGGAGCAAACGACATTTTTTTGAGCAAGTGGACACTTCAAGGAACACATCTATGGACTCGAACTTTTGGAGGAGTAGATCCAGATTTTCCTAATGCTCTAGCCATCGATCCGGCTGGACCTATTTTGATTTCTGGGCGTTCTGGTTTTCTATCCTTTCTCATGAAACGTGATTCCGAAGGACAGTTGCTTTGGAATCGGAACTTCGATAGCGACATCAAAATCAATCAGCTCGCAATAGATCCAGAAGGAAATTCATTCATTGTGGGTTCTTTCCTAGAAACGGTGGATTTTGATCCTGGATCGGGTTCCTTCACTAGGACCTCTAACGGCTCTGAAGATATTTTTGTAACCAAACTCAATTCTGAAGGCGTATTTCTTTGGAATCGTCGATTAGGGGCTACTGGCTTTGATCGCGGCAACGGCATCACAATTGACAATGAAGGCGATGTTTTGATTACAGGACGTTTTTACGGAGTTGTTGACTTTGCTTTTGGGTCTGCGATTGACAATCAAGGTTCTCCAGGATCAGTCCATGCTTTTCTTACAAAGTTAGATGCAATCGAGGGGGCGAATATTTGGACTCGCAGCTTCTTAAGAGAAAGTGGTTTGCCTGTACCTGAAGGAAGCTCTCTTGCGGTAGATCAATTCAATCGAATTCTATTGATGGGAAAATTTGCTACAGGATCCATGGACTTCAATCCAGATCCAAGTCAAACGGACATTCGACGATCGCGAGGCAGCTGGGATTGTTTCGTAACGGCCTTGAATCGCGATGGTTCTTATCTGGGAACTCAGACCTTTGGTGGGAGTGTAAATGACGAGGGTCTTGCTTTGATCAGCACTCACGACGGTGGAATTGTATTTGGCGGTGCATTCCGAGGGCAGGTCGATTTCAATCTCGATTGTGAAGTGGAAGATCTGCATAGCTCCAACGAAGGAAGTGCCGACCTCTTTGCAGTGAAATTCTTTTTGACTCGTCCTGTGCTTTTCCCCATAGAAAATCAAAACGTTGAAGAGGGGCATTTGCTTGGGTTCTCTGTAATGGCGAATGATCCTAGTAATCTTCCACTATTTCTTTCCGCGACTCAGGAGAATGGAAACTCTCTAGCTGCACTTGGCGCTGTTTTTACGAATCACGCAGGGCAAAACATTCAACAATTCGTCTGGCGACCGAATCACTCACAAATCGGCGAGCATCAAATTCGTTTCACGGCGAGTAACGGTAGCTTGGAAACTTCTCAGGTAGTGACTATTACTGTTTTACCGGAGTTGACTCAGCCTTTGCTGAGACCCGCCGCGCACTTTCGTCGTTGAAAGGAAAAGCTTCTCGCCAAAATTTGCTCGTCACTATCGAGCCGGTTAGTATCGCGAAGAATGGGCTCTTTGTTCCAAAACTTCGCGAGAATCCTGCCTTACTACAAACGCCACAAGCGTGAATGGCTTTTGGGTGTTTGTTGTCTGCCATTTTCCGCGGCGCTGGATTTGTTGATTCCTCTGGTCATTGGTTGGGGAATCGATGCCTTGCAAAAAAACGCGGCCTCTGAGGTTTTGCCAAAATATGTTGGGTTGGTGCTGGGACTCGCATTGGTGAAAGGTTTTTTTCGCTATGGCATGCGACTTTGGATTGTGGGGGTCTCACGCAAAGTCGAAAGCGCGCTCAAGGACGATCTCTTCTCGCATCTAAACAAGCTTTCCTATTCCTTTTTCAACAAGTCGCGCACCGGCGATTTGATTTCGCGCGCCACTCAAGATGTCGAGGCAGTCAGGATGTTCACGGGGCCGGGCTTCATGTATGTGGCGGGATCGCTGTTGGCACTTCCTATCGCGTTCACGGTGATGTTGTTTCTCAATTGGAAATTGACTCTCTTCGTTGCGATTCCGTTGATGGCGCTGGCGTTCTCTGTGCGATTGCTGACTCCGCGTCTTCACGAATATTCAGAAGCGATACAAAGCAGTATTGGAAAAATCTCGACTCTGGCTCAGGAGAACTTCGCTGGTGTGCGCGTAGTGAAGAGTTTTCATCGCGAGCAAGCGGAGATCGATAAGTTCGCGAAAGAATGTGAAGAGTATCGTGGACACAATTTAAAACTCGCCAAGGTACGCGGGCTTTCCGATTCCTTGATCGACGGTTCGAAAGATATCGCCTTCTTGTTGATTCTCGCTGTGGGTGGCTTTGATCTCATCGCGGGGAAATTCAGCCTGGGAGATTTTTTCGTCTTCAATAGCTATGTGTTGATGTTGTTCTGGCCGTTGATTGCTTTGGGTTGGGTGGTCGGTATGTATCACCGCGCTGCCGCTGCTGCGCGACGCATTGATGAACTATTTCTAACTCAGCCAGAAGTTGCCGATGCGCCAACGGCTTCTGCAGGTCTGCCGATTCACGGGGAAATCGAAATTCGAAATCTCACTTTTGCTTACAACGCAGAGCCGGTTCTCAAGGCAGTGAAACTTCGCGTGCACAAAGGAGAAACACTAGGAATCGTCGGCAAGGTCGGCTCGGGAAAAACCACTCTCGTTTCTCTCATCGCCCGACTCTTCAATCCTCCTGCTGAAACGATTTTCCTCGACGGCCGTGATATTCGCGAAGTCCCGCTCGATGAATTGCGCGAGGCGATTGGTTTTGTCCCGCAGGACAATTTTCTTTTCTCAGACACGATTCGAGAAAATATTGGTTTTGGACTTTCAGCGATTGAAGACGAAGCCGTAGTGCGAGCTGCTGAACAGGCAAAAATCGCTGACGAAATTCGCAGCTTTCCAAAAGCTTTCGATCAGGTAATTGGTGAACGCGGTGTCACTCTCTCCGGAGGGCAGAAACAAAGAGTATCGATCGCGCGGGCGCTGGCGTTGCGACCTAAGATTTTGGTTTTCGACGATTGTCTCTCTGCAGTAGATCCCGATACAGAGCGCGAGCTCATCGCAAACCTTCATCAAGCTGCTAGTGGGCGCACTACCTTATTAATTGCGCACCGCCTTTCCATTGTTGAAGCAGCAGATCGCATCATTGTTCTCGACGAGGGGAAAATCGTGGAAGAAGGTACTCATGCCGAATTGATTCGACGTGGCGGCTGGTATGCCAAGACTTGGAAACGCCAGCAGATCGAACACGAATTGGAGGTGCTCTAATCGTGAGCGAATTCCACGAAGAGGAAAAACTTGGACGCGCCTTCGATCGCGAGCAAATCCGCCGCTTGATGCAATTTGCCAAGCCACACGCTTGGCTCTTTTTCGCGACGGTTTTGACCTTGATCGTGATTTTTTCGCTCGAATTGCTTGGGCCGTATCTGATTCGCAAAGCCATCGACGGCCCTGTTTCTCAAGTAGTGCAAACTGCGCGGAGTGAAGAAATTGTCAGCGCTGCGAGACAAGAGCTACTGCAATACGTCGCCTTTTTCTCCGGCGTTGCGATTCTCCTCGGCTTCTTGCGTTACGCCCAAGTGAGACTGATGAATCGCACAGGGCAAAACGTGGTCTATGACATTCGCGTCACGCTTTTCTCCCATCTGCAAAAACTCTCCTTACCTTTCTATGACAAAAATCCCGTCGGGCGTTTAGTCACGCGAATTAGCTCCGATGTCGAGAATCTCTCCGAGCTTTTCACGAGTGGAGTCGTGATCTTCGTTTTCGATACTCTGCGCATTGTCGGCACTGTCGCCGTACTTTTCTGGATTGATGTGAAATTAGCTCTCGTCACCTTGGCCTTTTCGCCATTTTTGATTGTAGGAGCCTTTTTCTTTCAGAAACTCGCTCGAGATGCCTATCGACGCGTGCGGTTGCAATTAGCGAAACTCAACAGCTATCTCCAAGAAGCGATTTCCGGCATTCGTGTGATTCAACTCTTTCGCCAAGAGGCGAAAGCTTCGCGAAAATTTGGCGCGATCAATCGAGACTATCTCGATGCGAATCTGCGCTCTGTATTTTTCTTTGCGATTCTCTTCCCCATGGTGGATTTGCTCATCTATTGCGCGTTAGGAGCGGTGCTTTGGTTTGGTGGGAGAGGCATTCTCGAGGGGACACTCAGCTTTGGCGAGTTCATGCAGTTTTGGATTTATTTGCAGCTGCTTTTCGAACCCGTTCGAGAGCTGGGGGAAAAATACAACATTCTTCAATCGGCCATGGCGTCGAGTGAGCGTATTTTCAAAATCCTCGATACCGAGTCGGAAGTCATCACGTCTGCGAGCCCAAAGAAAATTGATTCATTGCAAGGAAAGATCGAATTCCGCGATGTTCACTTTTCCTATGACGGAGTTACACCTGTACTCAAAGGCGTTACCTTTACTGTGAACCCTGGTGAAAAAATCGCACTAGTCGGCGCTACCGGTGCCGGAAAATCGACGATTCTGCAATTGCTGCTTCGCTTTTATGAACCCACAAGCGGACAAATTCTTGTCGATGGAATCGATTTACGTGAACTTGATCCGGGTGAACTACGTTCCCGCATTGGCTTCGTACCTCAGGATGTATTTCTCTTCGCGGGAGATATCGCGCAGAACATTCATCTCGATCGCCCAGGAATTGGAGAAGCCAAGATCCGCGAGACCGCAGCGATTGTGCAGGCGGATCGTTTCATCGAAAAATTAGAAGGTTCCTATCATGCCGCAGTTGCGGAGCGCGGCATGACTTTCTCTTTGGGTGAGCGACAACTACTCGCCTTTGCTCGCGCCTTAGCATCCGATCCACCGATCACCGTGCTCGATGAGGCGACCGCGAATATCGACAGTGAAACCGAACACAAGATTCAGGAAGCAACACGTGAATTGCTAAAAGGCCGCTCCGCGATTGTCGCGGCACACCGACTATCTACTGTGCGTGAAGCCGATCGAATTCTCGTCATGCATCGAGGTGAAATCCGCGAACAAGGCAGTCACAAAGAGCTACTCGCCAAGCATGGGCTTTATGCCAAGCTCTATCGATTGCAATTTAGTTCGGCGGACGGTTCTGGTTAATTACCTGGGCAGACCGAAAGAGCCGCACCGTTCCAAGGAACAAAAGCAGCAGCACCATTCAGCAAATCGACCAGGCGCAGAATATCGGAGGGTTCTGCAGTTCCTGAACGATTCATGTCGGTTTGCCAAATGGGATAATTGCTTTGTCCATTCAGCAAGTTAATCAAATTTAAAATGTCCGATGGATTCACTTGCCCATCTGCGTTGACATCGCCGGGCAAGGCGCCCAAGCAAATATTGTTGTCCCCATATTCAATGCAAGTCCACGCTCCCGCCCGAATTGGTTCCGAAAGAGCGAGATGAACGCTGTCCAATCCCGTTCGAGTCGCGGAGATAATTTCTGGCGCCGGTTGATTGGAGCCAAATTGAGATAAGGAAAACAATTCGAGATTTGTTGAAGGCAAATAATTTGAGAATTGAAGATCGAGGGAATCCCAGCCATGGCGCAAATTGGCATCCTGAATTTCATGTGGTTGTTGGGCGTTGATAGAGCAGGCGTTGGGTGTGCTAGAGCTCGCAGCCGGAGCGGCATTCACGAAAATGGGTTGAATATTGATGTAGCCGAATTCACCTCCAGAGGAAGCAATTTGGATATTGCTTCCATCAAAATTGGCCTTGCGCACTGTTCCTGAATAGCTATCTGTCCAATAGATTTTTCTATCCCCAAAATTGAGAGAAATGCCTGAAATACTTCCAGCCCCAGAAAAAGAATCGAGAATTGTTTCCACGCTTGCGTTGTCGGTTAAAGCCAGTCGCTCTATCCGTAAATGGTTATAGTCTGCATGAAACCAATATAAATGCTGGCCCTTTGCATCTATGTAGAGATCGCGCAAGTTAAAACTTCCTTCGACTACTGTTACCAATTGAATGTCTGAGCCATCGGTATTTGAACTCCATATTTTCGATGCAGGACTGCTGCAGCAAGCGTAACTAACCCAAAACACTCTGCTAGAGAATGGATCAATCGCGATGCTATAGATCAGTTCAGGAGATTCACTCACAATTTCTTCAATTGAAGAGCCGTCAAAGTTAGATCTCAGCAATTTGATCCGATATCCAAATTCGCTGTTTTCGAAGTAGTTGATTTGTGACCAATAAATTTTTTGATTAGCTAGATCGAGCGTAAATGCTAGGGGTACTGCCTCCGGAGCAATCGCAACAATCACTTCGGGATTTGAAAAATCCAACTGGGTGCGTTTGATTTTTTTCAACCCATAATCAAGCCAATACAACTTCGAAGATTCGGGATCGATCGAAATAGAAATTGGAGAACGCATTTCGGCTGCAGCAAAATTTTCTGGAAAATCTCCATTTAGATCAGTTCTTTGTATGACTGCGCCAGAGGAAAAGTAGAGCTTTTGATTTGCATCATCAAAGCCAAGTTTGCCCGCATACAAGTAAAGATGATTTAAAAGTAATTCAGGATTTGAGGCGTCCGGTTCGGCGCGAAATATTTGAGCGCTATTGGTCCAATAGAGCTTCCTTTCGACTGAGTTAAATGAAAGTGAAAAGGAATATTGGAATTCCAAAAGGCCGTTGAGATTTGTGCCATCCAAATTAGCTTGTAAAACTCTTCCTATCGCTGGTGATGGAGGAGATTTGACGAGATAGAGTTTCTCCCCTTCAGAATCCACAATAACTTGTAGCAAGTATTCCATTGAAGGGATCAGGATCTCTTCTGTGCTTGAGTTCAAGCTCGCACGGGACAGATGTCTCGTTTGATCTGTAAACTCATTGGAATTGCGGGCTGTCCAATAAATGGTTTGATTCAAAGCATCTAAGGCAAAGCCGGAGAAACCATAGGTTTCTGTGTATTGGCTTAAGATTTCGAGTTGGCTCCCATCTAAATTGGCTCTCAAGATTTGCAGGCCTGAAACCCAATACATTTTGCCGTGATCTAGATCTAAATTTAGAAAGGAAGCAGAGGGACCTGGAAAAAGAATTTCAAAATCCGAGCCATCGGTATTAGCGCGACGAATATAACCGTCACTGTCGGTCCAATAAACTTTGGTTCCCTTCGAATCTACAACAATGTCACGAGGGTCTCCGAATTCAACTTCATAGAGTGTTTCTAGATTTTGTCCGTTTGTATCTGCTCGTTGCAGTTTTTCATTTGCTAGCCAGTACATTTTTTGATCTTGAGCAAATGCGTTCGTTGTCATCAAAGCCAATCCAAAGATGAACGTATTTAGAAAAAATTTCATGTTGAGTTCTCCTTTTAGTTTGGGCAATCAGAGAGAGAAGTTCCATTCCAAGGCAACAATGCACCAGCGCCATTCAGAACATCGATGAGTCCCAAAATGTCAGAAGGTTCGGATGATCCAGATCTATTGATATCGCTTTGCCAACTGGGGTAAGGGGGTTGTATCTGGCCATTGAGATTGTTAATGATTGCTAGGATGTCGACAGGATTCGTGATGCCATCTCCGTTGACATCGCCAGGGAGATAGCCAAAACAGGCTTTCGCGCCACTTATATTGTCTTGAAGGCAAGTCCAAGCACCAGCTTGAATCGGGGAGGACAAGTTGACTCGAACTGTGTTTGGATTGATTAAGCTTGTCGTCGCAATTTGTGGAGCAATTTGATTTGAATCAAGTTGAGCTAGAGAAAACATCCCGGCCGGGATCTGAGCTGGGAGAAAGTTGAATTGAAGATCAAAGCTATTCCAGCCATATCGAATTGCTTCATTCTCAACATGGTGTGGAGTGCGAGCATCTACAGAGCAGGCAGGGGGAACGCTACTCACAAATCTTGATGAGGTCTCTAGGCTAAGACCTGAGCACTCATAGCAAGACTCTTCCCCTAGAACCAAGATTGCTTCCACAGTGTAATCCAACAGATTGCCACGAAAGATTGCATCTGTAGTGCCTTTCCAATAAACAAAATTTTGATTGAGATCTAAGGCAAGCTCTGTACCAAATTGATTTGGGAAAAGTTCTTCCATGTCCGATCCGTCGAGTGAGGCGCGCCATAGCGATTCTGGGAATGTGCTGTTAAACCAGTACAGTTTTTGGGTGCCTGGATCAAATTCAATATCTCGTAGGTAACCATAGCCTTCGCTCTCTTGAGAAAAAAGGAAATGAATATTTGTACCGTCAAGATTCCCTGTCCAAATATCGTTTCTGTCGTAGTTATGTTTTGTCCAAAAAATCCTGTTTTGTGCGGAATCAATGGTGAAATTTTCTATGGCTCGCAAAGAGTTTGAGTAGAGCAAAAAGTGATTTGTCACATTAGAGCCGTCGAATTCCGCGCTTTGTAATTTTGTCGCGTAATTAAAAAATGAATATTCAATCCAAAAAACTCTTCGATCTCCCATGTGAAGCGAAAAACTGCCAAGTGTGTCGTAAGTGCTTGTCACTGTAACGACATCAGAAGCTTCTGTTCCGTCCAAATTGCAGCTGCGAATTTTTTGAAAACCGGAGTCAGCCCAAAAAACTTTTTCGGTGACTGGGTCGTAGGCTAATGCATAAGGCTGGGCTATTTCGCTTTTGATCAAAGAATGAAAATTAGCCCCTGAAGTTTCTAGGGTACTAATTTCATAAGCACTTCCTAAGAAGAGTATGCCGTTCGAATTTGCTAAGGCACGGGTGTATTGGCCAGGAAGGCTAAGAAGAGTTGTCATTTCGGAGCCATCTAAATTGGCTTTTCTAAGTCGACCCGACTCTACCCAGTAAATTTGCTCTGTTGATGCTTCGATCGACAGGTCCAAGATCGATTGATTCGTTTGATAAATTGTCACAAGGCTCGGAGCATTTAAGTTCACACGTTGAATCTGGTCATAGTAAGAAGGACTACTTTGCTGGGATTGAATGTAAAGGGTGTTTTCTTCTGGATTCAAAGCAAAATGCTCGAGATTCGGGATTGAAGCGATCAACAACTCCTGGTTTGAACCATCGAGATTCGCACGGGAGATATGTCCGTTGGGGTAGCTATCTTTGCCTGCCCAATAGATTTTCCCGGCTGCCGAGTCGACCGTGAGATCTATATAGCCTGGAGATTCTTGAATGAGCGGAACATCTTGGACATTCGTTCCATCGAGATTGGCGCGATGAATGCGGTTTTCATAAGAGCTAATCCACAGCATTTGATTTCGCGGTAGATCAAGCGCGAGAGAAAGTATTGAGTGATCGTCTTCATACAGCTGCTCCACTTGGGTGCCGTCAAGATTTGATCGACGTATAAACCCAGCGTTTTCCGACCAGTAGATCTTTCCGCCAGCTTGGTCTACGCAAACCGAGGATGGAATCAATAAAGTTGGTTCGAGGATGGTCTGCGGATTTTGGCCATCACTCCCTACGCGAAGAATTTTATATTTCGAGGTGAAAAAAATCTTTTGCTCTTGCGTTTGCGCTCTCGTGGGAAAAACGCCACTGATTAAAAGAAAGGTAAGTCCGCCAATTTTGAAGAAGCTCATTTTCATCTCCTTGCCAAGTTGTCCAAGAATAAGAAAGAGCGTTTCCAGCAAATTTTCTTTGCGGGGCGCTTGGGATTGCTGAATCGAAGCCGTCTTTGTACGCGCCGTGGTTTTTAAGTCAAATAAAACTATCTGAGCTCCCGGGTAGTCTGAAACTCGCTTTGCCGATACAATCTTTCGCCCAAAATTGCCGGAGTATCATTTTGTCTACTAAAAA
>CAZMYG010000003.1:7739-61429 GCA_964570465.1 uncultured Planctomycetales bacterium | reverse complement strand
ACTTCCCCAATCGACCATCTACCGCGCCGAATTTCTTTGCGAACACCATTCATCGTTTCTATCTCCCTCGTCCTTTTTTCAAAACTGCCCGCACCGTGCGAGCTCGACTTCCCCCCAACTCTTTTCGGCCAGGGGCCAGATCCCACAGTTTCCTCGCTTCGCGGCTGAGAGCTTGGCGAATTTCTTCTGCCGTTGCAAGTCCCAATACTTCTGTCCTCAACCGTTCCATCTCGCGCCGGTCCGCCAAACGCAGCAGCGCTTTTACCCCCGCCACTCGATTGGGAACCATACTCAAACTTCGAATCCCCATTGCATAGAAAAGCATGGCTGCTTCTGGGTCGCCTGCCATCTCACCGCAGATGGAAGTTGCAATGTTACACTGCCTTGCCGTTTTTGCCAACTCGTCTAAAAAGCGAATCATGGCCGGGTGAAACGGTTCATATAGAGATTCCACCCAAGGATTGTCGCGATCGACTGCAAGTAAATACTGAGTCAGATCGTTGGTTCCAACGCTGATAAAATCGATCAAATCTTTCAGATGTGGCAGCAAATAAGCCGCCGCTGGGACTTCAACCATGATGCCCAAAGGCACCGAATCCTTGACCCCTCGTTTTACTCCAAGCAAATCCTGTTGTAGAGAATCGATCAACTCGCGCACGGTACGCACTTCCCCAAGGTTGGTCACCATGGGCAAAAGAATGCGAACTGGCCCAAACTCACTCACCCTCAAAAGTGCGCGAAGCTGCACAATCAACAAGTCTCGCCATTGCAAAGAGAGGCGCAGCCCCCGCCATCCGAGACTTGGATTGTTTTCCTTAGGCGTTTGCAGCATGGGCAAGGGCTTATCACCGCCAATATCCAAAGTCCGAAACGTGACTGGCTTACCCTTCAGGCTCTTTAATGCCTGACGATAGATCTCAACTTGCTCGTCTTCGGAGGGAAATTCACTACGCTCGCGGAAAAGAAATTCCGTGCGAAGCAAACCAATTCCATCGACAACGGATAAATCAAATTGATCTAGATCGCGCAGGCTCTCTACATTCGCTTCAACCAAAATGCGGTCGCCGTTGCGAGACTTCAGCGGCTCCTGCGCTCGATGCGCAATCAACTGCGCCCGAACCGCTTGCTCTCGACTGCGCCGTCTTTGCTCGATCACTTTCTCGGAAGAAGGCTCAATCCAAAGCTCTCCGTCATCCCCGTTGACGATCAAAGTCATGCCACTGCGAATCCGACTCGTTGCTTTCGAGATTCCAGCGATGGCAGGAATTCCAAACGATCTCACCAAAATCGCGCCGTGTGAATACTTTCCCCCGCGCTCGCTCACCACGGCAATCACTCGTCCCTTTTCCAAATACATGGCAATGGTCGGAGTGAGTTCTTCGGTGACCAAAATGTACCGATCCTCTGCGCCGAGCAATTTTTTCTGCTCTCCAAGCAACAAAGCCTGCAGCACCAAATTCCAAGGATCTCTTACTTCAGAAACCCAATCGCGCCCCGGATCAGAAATCGCGCGAAATTTGCTTTCAAAACCTTTCATCAACAGGCGAACCGCTTTTTCCGAAGTGGTTTTCTGTTCTCTTAAAGCGCGAATGACTTCTTCGTGGGCAGAAGGGTCTCGCAAAATTGCCAGCTGGGCCTGAAAAATCATCGCATCGCGCTCGCCAGCCTTCTTCTGAACCGCATTCTTAATCTGATGCAACTTTCGCTCTGCCTTAGACAGAGCCGCGCGAAAACGTCGAATTTCTTTGTCTAGGTTGACGGAATGAGGGATGGGTAAAAGAT
Organism: uncultured Planctomycetales bacterium; assembly: GCA_964570465.1. Lineage (GTDB taxonomy): Bacteria > Planctomycetota > UBA1135 > UBA1135 > CAZMYG01 > CAZMYG01. The sequence continues at coordinate 59,647 of CAZMYG010000003.1, read as the reverse complement.
CTTCCTCTGGCTCCAGATCCAAAACCTGGGCCTTACCCACCACAATTCCTGTCGAAATGGCAATGCCACGCAAAGAATTTGACATGAGCCGAGCAGGATACGCCTGGGGGACTCCAGCAGCAAGAAAACCGTTTCTCTATCAACTTTGGCCAGGGAATTATCCGATAAAAGGGGCTCTTAATCTGTTTCGAGGACATCCGTGGACGAAGAAATAAAACGCCCCGAATCTGAAGCAAACTCAGCTCCGCTGGGAATTTTCCCTATTCTCTTGGCAGTCTTGGGGGCCGCCACTTTGGTCGGCGGTATTTTGATGTTCTCTCTGCAGATGGGAGAAATGCCGAACCCAGCGAACCCTGCAGGCGCCGCGGCCACGGTCACTCCCGAAGGCATCGAGAAAGCTGCAGCCGCCTCGAATCAAAGCTCGATGCTCTTGAGTGGAATGCTCGCAGGAATGGGAGCCGTATTACTTGCGTTTTTCTTTTTGATGAAGGACTTACGCCGCATCGAAGGCAAAATGAGCGATCTCACCGAGCAGGCTTTCGATCGAGAAGTGGCTTCCTTACTTGCAGCCCTTCGTCCTTTTGCGGAACGACTCGAAGAGCGCATTTCTCCGGTGCTCACGGCTTCGCAGAAATTTGCGAAACCCTTGGAAACCGTTCATACCAGCTTGCAAAAGCAGGAACTCAAAATTGAAGAAATCGCCGGCTCCTTTGAAGAGATCAAAGTCCAAATGTCGCGACTGCGCGAAGATAGCGCCATGCTCTCGAATCGAGGCAAATCACTAGAGCCCATTCAACAGCAATTAGAACAATTGAAAACCGTTTTAATTAATCTGAAAGCGCCGACCGTTTCACTCGAGCCACTGCAAACGGCAATCACTAACGCACAGCAAGAAGAGCGTAATGGTCTGGCCAAGCTGCATACAGAAATCTCGAAGAGCCAGGCTTTGATTCATCAGTCTCTTGAAGCCGCCAGCCTGGCAGCCTCTGCCGCTCAGAAGAGCGCTGAATCCGCTGAAAAAGCTGTCAACTTATTCGAACAATTGGAATTCGCGCAGCACAGCGCAAAGGCGAGACCTGGAAGTATTTTGGCTAGCGCGCCGGCGCCGGCTCCAGTTGCAGCCCCGGCTGGCGGAACTCATGCACATGAACAGCCCGTTCGAAAAGCTCCCGAGCCTCCGTCAACTTCTCCTTCCGAGAAAAAATCCGTGCTCGATGCCATCGCCAAGCTCAAAAACTTACGCGGCCCTGGTTAGTTTTTAACCACCATCCATTTTTGATTTTCTCCGGCACGTTGAAATTTCCCTGTTGGGTCCCAGCGTTTCAAATTTGACAGCAAATGATCTGAAGGACCGACAATCACCAAAGAGCCAGGTCGATACAACAAAGCGCTAAATTCCGGATCCGAGAGAAAAATGCCCGCCCGCTGCGGCTCCAATTCCAGACCAAAATCGAGTTCGTCCGGGGAACCACAGACTTTGACTGGAAACGGTGAATAGTAAAAAGGTCCAGGTCGATAGCGTGGAAAGAGCACTAACGTTCTTCCTGTCTCCATCCAAGCCTGTGCTTGCTCCATCGTGCTACGCATCGAAATACGAGAATCAAAGTGGGACAGGAAAAATACCAAAGTCATTTCTAGCGCGATCGTAGCTAGAGCTAAGTTTCGAAGAAGAATCGGGCGATTTTTTTTCTTCACCATCCAGCTTTCGAGATAGATCGCAACCCCAACGGCTAAGGCCGGTAGCAGCGGCAGTAAATAGGGAATTCGCTTCCCTGCACAAACAGAAAAGAAAGCAAAGGAAAGCAGCGCCCAAAGCCAAAGCGCACGAGTTCGTTTGCAATCCCAATTTGGCAAGAAACTCTTTCTAACATTCAGGAAAGCAGAAATGAGAAAAGCGCTCCACGGCAAGAAAACTCCAAAAATGACTGGCAGGTAATACCAGAGCGGCTCCGCATGAAAATCGCGTTCACTCGAATCGACTTCCCAAAACCGCCCTAAATGCTGATGCAAGTAATGATCGAGGAAGGATGGATATTGCTGCGCAATCAGCCAAAACCAAGGCAGGCTCAATCCAATCGCTAGCAGCAAACTTAAAGGGTGAAATAGAATCTTGCATTCCTTCCAGGAGCGCTGAGTCCAACTCGACGCCAATACAGCGAAGCCTAATAAGAAAGCGCCGATAGGACCTTTGCTTAGTAATGCCGCAGCGAGACTGAGTCCAAATCCCAAGGCCGAATACCAAGAGTTCTTGACTGAGTAGGCTAAGAGGAAATACAGCCCGCCGCCGATCGCTGCACTAAACAACATATCTGTACTCAACAACCGTCCCATTCCAAAAAAGAGCGGACTTGTCGCAAGCAATATTCCGGCAATCCCTCCTGCGTTTTGATTGGCTAGCAAAGTTCCAAGCCGCACAGCAAAAAACACCGTGAACAGCGCACAGAGCAAAGACAAAAGCCGCGCAGACCACTCCTGCACCCCGAATAAATGAAATGACCCCGCCACCAACCAGCTCGCAAGCGGAGGTTTTTCCAGAATCGGCACTCCCGACAAGCGCGGCACTAGCCAATTCCCGGTCTCGAACATTTCCTTCGCAATCAATGCCTGCCGCGTTTCCTCCGCCTCAAAAAGGCCTACAGAGTTCAGCCCGAGGAAATACGGGAACAGGCAAAGCAGTAAAAGGATGAAGGGGACCTCTAATAATTCCCCGCGAGCTGGTTTGCGAGCGCGGTCGGAGGGCGGCGAGGCGCAGCGACGACGCAACCCTCCTAGGACGGGTTTCGGAGGAGCTGCAACAAAGCCGCCGTCCGACTCCGCCGCAAACCAGCCGCGAGAAATTATTAGAGGTCCCCTGAAAAAGCGTCTCTTCATGAACCTGGATATTTATTAGATAGAACCTAGGATGAGAAACACTTTTCTTGTCTGAGGAAAAAACATGGTTGCAGAACTTGCGCTCTTATTCACTCTCGCCGCCCCCATTTCTGGCGAAGGTGTTACTTACTTCCAAGGCAATTTTGAAGAAGCTCTCGCCAAAGCAAAAGCCGAGAAAAAGCCCGTGCTCATCGACTTTTTCACGGATTGGTGTGTTTGGTGCAAAAAGATGGACAAGACAACTTTCCAAGATGCTTCGGTGATTTCCTATCTCAATGGAATCGTCACTTGGAAAATCGATGCAGAAAAGGGAGAGGGCCCGAGAATCGCGAAGAAATACGGAGTGAACGGATTTCCGACTTTTGTACTCGTTGAAGCCGATGGCAAAGAAACAGATCGAATCTCTGGCTATGCGGAGTCGGCGGAGTTCATCAAACAGCTCAAAGAATTCCAAGGCGGGAAAAACTTCCAAACCCTACAAAAGGAAGTTTCCAATTCTCCTAACGATCCCCAATTACATTGGAAGCTAGCAGGCAAATACCGCGAGCGCGGCGAGCGCGAAAAAACCGCAGAGCATTTGAATAAAATTCTCGAGCTCGATTTTGAAACCAAGACCGAATCCGCCATTCTTGCGAAACGAGATCTCGCCATCATGGCGTTGGAAGAAAGCGGAGACACGAGCAAGCTGCTTTCTTTTGCAAAAAAATACCCCGATCCTAAGTTTGCTCTTCCCGCGCATGAAACAATCGCCGCATTCCTCGCCCAGAAAGATCATCCGGATATCGCGGAGCCTTCTTTCGAGTATGTCATCAAAAACAAACCTGATGATGCGATATGGCTTAACGATTACGCCTGGTTTCTTGCCACTCACAATCGAAAACTAGATCGGGCTTTGGAGTACGCCAAAAAGGCCGTCGCAAAAGAGCCCAACTCAGCTGGCGTCCTGGACACCTTGGCAGAATGCTATTTCCGACTCAAGCAATATGACAAAGCGATCGAAACCCAGAAAAAAGCTGTTGAGCTTGCGGATTCAAAAACCCTGAAAGAGGAATTGCAGGAGAGGCTCAAAAAGTTCGAAGCTGCGCGCTGATTGAGTCTAGGATCAGTTACAGACTTTCGACATTACGCTGACCCGTTAAAAAGAACGAAATATCTACTTGTTCATTCATTCGTTAACAAGTAATAATATCGATCATGCCTACACGCCGGGCGATTCAAGAGGTCGAAGTCTTTCACTTGCTTTTCTTGCGCGCCATGGAAACGCGGCTCGATCGCAAGAGCTACGTGGTCAAAGGTGGGGTGAATCTGCGCGTTTGGTTTGGCAGTGCGCGCTATTCGGAGGATTTGGATCTCGATGTGATTTCTGGCGCTTTCTATGTGTTGCGCGAAAAGGTCGACCAAATGCTCGTTTCCCCAGCCTTCCAAACTTTGTTGCGTTCTCAAGGACAGCAAATACTCAAAAGCAGCAAGCCTAAGCAAACCGAAACGACCCCGCGCTGGAAATTTGAGATTTCTACCGCGGCGAGTCGTTTGCCCTTGCACACGAAAGTCGAATTCAGCAGACGAGGAACGGAGGAGCCTTATCTACTCGAACCAGCACGTTCGGAAATTGTGGGCGAGTATGGTTTGCCTGCACCGACAGCAAATCATTACACCGCTGCCGCAGCGATCCGTCAAAAAATTGCTGCGTTGATTGGCCGGCGTGAACCGCAGGCGCGAGATATTTGGGATCTTGAACATCTTTTTCGAATGACGGGCGCGGCTCCGTCTGCGCTTCCTAAATCACAAAAAGAAATCATCCCGCGCGCCATCGAGCGTGTGATGGAAACGGATTTTGGAATCTTCAAGTCCCAGGTTGTTCCCTTTCTAGCTCCCGAACATCAAGAGATCTTTGGAACAAAATCTGCCTGGGAGCGAATCTGCGAACTCGTGATCGACCGCCTGGAGGGCTTGCAGAAATGAACGCGATTGAAGCCCTTGGCGAGCTGCGACGGATGGGAAAAGTGGTTTTTACGACGGAAGAGGCTTCCATTCGACTGAAGCAAGCGATCCCTGCTACTTCGATGACTCTCTCGCGGCTTGCCCGCGAGGGTCTGTGTCTGCGAATTGCTCGTGGTATCTGGACTCTCGATTCGGAAATTGACCCCCTGGCAATCCCGGAATCCTTGACAGCTCCTTTTCCTGCCTACATCTCTTTTCACTCCGCTCTCTATTTTCACGGAATGATGAGTCAGATTCCTCAGGTGATTTTTGTCGCTTCGCTGGGGCCCACGCGAAAAGTCAAAACCGTTTTAGGAACGTACTCGGTACATCGTTTGGCGCCGGAATTTTTCGGCGGTTATGAAACGAAGGGAAAGCCGCCAATTCGGCTCGCCAGTGCCGAGAAGGCTTTGATGGATGTGCTGTATTTAACCAGTGCCCGCAGCCGGCTTTTTGCCCGTTTACCAGAAATTGAAATTCCCCGTGGCTTCCGAATTCAGGAATGCCGACGCTGGATCGGACGAATTCAAGAGCGTTCCCGTAAAGCCACGGTGCAGGCGCGGCTGAAGAGAATCTTGCACTAGGCGACGGGTGCCTACTCCCCCAACTTTCGCAGCAAGCATTTCTTTCAAAATGACTTGTCTTGGGGATGAACCTGCTGAGTGGAGGTAACTTACACATCATTAAGATTTACCAAAAGAAAGGTTTCTTTGGGGGGCAATCAATCGACATTCGGCAATTTTTTAGTGAGCAAAAATCGAATGTCGGTGACTGACCCAACTAAGGCCATTCAGTCACTTATCCCTGGTAAAGATTCGCAACAAAGGGATATCCTCCCTTTGTGAGCATTGGAACTGTCCAGCTCTCACCTTCTTCATCATCTGCAATTAGCTTTTTCATTCGCAATGCCTCGATACGAGCCTTCATTCTCTTAACTTCGTTCTGCCACCTTGCGAGTGATGCAAAACGTGGCTTCGACCCTAACAGCTGACCAAGTTGAGTTTTCGACAGTTTAACCACGACTTTTTCATCATGACGAATGGAACGCCTAGATGCCTTCTTCCATTTCGGCTCATACGATCTGTCAATTTGTTTGTGAATTACCAGATGGTGCCAGAGTGAGAATGTCAACGAGCAGTCGCATCGGTTGTAATCGATAACTTTCTCTTTTTTGCCCATGCTCCACAAATCTCCGACCGAACTAGCCTTTCCGCGTTTGCCTCGTCCAATGTTTTTCCGACACAGATTGTCAAGGCCAAGACCCGCATACTGCTGATTATCTGCCACCCATTCCTGGGTACTTCCGCACACGAAAGCCATTGGACCTCCGATCCATTTCGCTACGGTGGGACTTTCAAGGAGGACGGCAAGCGTATCGACCGACTTTTCGATCACGCCCTTTGGAAGGTGTAGCACGCCATTTTCATTTCGGGCGATGACTCGATAGTCGAAAGCAAAGATATTGTGTCCGACTATTACACCTGGAAAAGAAGCTAAAAACTTAAGTAGACTCTCGATTTGATTTGCTTCCCAGACCCGATAACTCCCACGTGAATAGCGTCCCCCACTTCTGGAGTATGTCGTCGTTCCCACAATAGCTACCTTGCACTGCTCTGGGCAATCCACTACGAACTCGCTAGTTTCAACGTCCAAAACAAGGACACTTGCGGGTAAAAGAACTCTCTTCATTTTTTGCTCCTTTCCTAAACCTTACCCGTCGAGTGTTTGTGTTGCTGTTTCCACGGAGACTTTGGCTATCTTGACTTTTTCCAGAGTTTCTTTTGCCTTTGAGGCAATGAAGTCTAAAAGTTCTGGCAAGTGATCTGCAACAAGGATTCGTTGATCGCGGGAAAGCTCTGAAATGCGACGGGTGGAGTGGATTTCACCGCAACAAAAGATATCGACGTAAATACTCCAATCATTTTTTGATTTGAAAAAGCGTCTCCCGTAGCCGAGATATAGTTCCCAGTCAGGTCCCTCAGTTGACCTACCGGTTTTTTCATCCACCAGCCAATCTGTTTCTTTGAGAATGGGTTCCTCAAGACTCACTTCAATCCCTAGACGGATCGCCGCGAGAGCTTTTTCAGTTTGAAGCAAGGCTTCGGTTAACTGATCCGAAGCGCGGTTTAGATCTTCTGCTAACGAACGGAGGCAAGACAAAGACTTGGAAATGATGGCGTCCTTCATGGCGAAGAACTTCCTTTCTACTCTCAGACAAGAGCGTTAATCGGGCCTTCCGACCCTATGGTTGGCACCTCCTCGGCGCCAAAGAGCGCTGAAAGTATTCTGTGATCGATGAATTGCAAGAGTTTTTTGGCATGCGGATATGTGATGCCCCGGCGGGATTTCACTCCAGCGCGATTGAAGGTTCGCTATCACATTCCTTCTAGAAGTCGCGAGATCTGTTCCGGATTAGGGAGTTGGGTTTTGAGTTTCTCGGGTAGTGATTTGAAAATCTGATAAGCGGCGACGCCAATCGCTTTTTTCGAATCGCGCAGGGCGTACTCGACAATGGTTTTGTTCTTTTGCTTGCAAAGAATGATTCCAATTGGCGGGTTCTCTCCAGCGAGGCGGACTTTTTCATCGAGCACGGCGAGATAAAACTGCATCTTGCCTACATACTCGGGAAGAAACTTGCCCGTCTTCAATTCGATCGCGACTAGAGATTTGAGTGCGCGGTGATAGAGCAGCAGATCGATGAAAAACTCCTCGCCTTCAATCTCCAAACGATATTGACTGCCGATCAAAGAGAAGACGCCACCCATTTCCCGCAAGAAAGGTTCAACGCGAGCGAGCACGGCGGCTTCGAGTTTTCGCTCGCTTTGTTCGTCGCCTAATTCGAGAAAATCAAAGGTGTACTCGTCTTTGACAGCGAGCTTCGCTTGCGGGCGGATTTTGGCGGGTAGCGTTTGGTCAAAGTTGGTTTGGTTCGCGAAGGTTTTCTCAAAACTTTGGTTTTCGATTTGGTGGATGAGGATGTTTTTGCTCCAGCCGAATTTGCGGGTCATGCGGAGGTAGAATTCGCGTTGGAGATCGTCTTTGCAGTTCATCAAGATGATGACATTGTGAGTCCAGCCAATTTCTCTCACCAATGGTGAGAGTTTTTCGTTCGTGGAATAGCTTTGATATAACTGCTTCATTCTCCAGAGGTTTTGCGCGGAAAATCCCTGAATGCCTGAAAACTCGGCTTGTAAATCCTTTGCCAAACTTTCCACGACATTTCTTCCCCAGCTTTCCTGTTGCTGCCGCTCGACAATCATCTTCCCAATATCCCAATACAGCGCGATCAGTTCTTTGTTTACCGCCTTAAGCGCCTCGTATTGGGCACCGCGGATTCTCTCCTTGATCTCGACGAGTAAGTTCCCGTAATCGGATGGTAGCAATGTGCTCATAGTTTTCTCCAGTGCTGATTGATCCGGAGAAAACACGAAATCGCTACGAAGTTTCTTTAAATTTTTGACCGAAATGCCTAGCCGCAGACTTGCCGCGGCAAAAGTGACATCCAGAGATTAAGAGCTTCCGCTAACGCTGATAGTTTTTGATCTTCTTTTCAATTGCCCCAACAAGTTCACTGATTTTCACACGTTCCTGCTGAGTCGTATCGCGATCGCGAAGTGTGACAGTGTCGTCTTGAGCGGTTTGCCCATCCACCGTAATGCAGTACGGAGTCCCTATTTCATCCTGCCGCGCATAGCGCTTGCCAATGGACTGATTCATCTCAATCGCCGTGCGATAGAAACGCCGCAATTCCTTTTCGATTTCGACAGCCCGCTCAGGCATGCCGTCTTTCTTAACGAGCGGGAAAATCCCAACCGTGATCGGCGCGATCTTGGGATGGAAATGCAAAACGACTCGCATCTCCTCCTTCACCGTCGTCTCTTCGTAAGCATCGACTAAGAAAGTGAGCGCTGTGCGATCGACTCCAGCCGCGGGCTCAATGACATAAGGAATGTATCGAGACTTACTTTCCTCATCGAAATAGGAAAGATCCTTGCCGCTGAACTGCGAATGTCGTTTGAGATCGAAATCGGTTCGATTCGCAATTCCCTCGAGCTCACTCCAACCGAAAGGAAATTCATATTCCACGTCCGCACAGCCTGCAGCGTAGTGAGCAAGCTCGTCTTTGCCGTGCTCGCGCAAACGCAGCTTGTCGCGGCGAATCCCATATTTCAAATACCAGTCGAAACGCTCCTGCTTCCAATAGTCGTACCACTTGGGCGCGTCTGCAGGCGGAGTAAAGAACTCCATTTCCATTTGCTCGAATTCACGGGTGCGGAAAACAAAATTGCCGGGGGTAATTTCATTTCGGAACGATTTTCCAATCTGTGCAATTCCCGCTGGCATTTTTTTGCGCGTCGCCGTGATCACATTTTGGAAGTTGATGAAAATCCCCTGCGCGGTTTCAGGTCGCATATACACCTGAGCCGCCGAATCTTCCACGGGACCCATGAAAGTCTTGAACATCAAATTGAATTTACGCGCTGGCGTAAGCTCGCCACCGCACTCGGGACATTTCGTCGTGCCTTCTGGCAAATGATCTGCGCGAAAACGCTGTCTGCATTTTTTGCAATCGACCAAGGGATCGGTGAAACCCTCGACGTGGCCGGAAGCTTCCCAAACTCGGGGCGACTGCAAAATCGCCGAATCCAAACCGACAATATCTTGCCGCGAATAGACCATCGACTCCCACCAAGCCTCTTTCACACGACGCTTGAGCTCGACACCGAGCGGACCGTAGTCCCAGCAAGAGTTCAAACCACCATAAATTTCACTCGACTGAAAAACGAAACCGCGGCGTTTGCAGAGCGAAACGATCTTTTCCATGAATTCGATAGATGCAGACATAGGGGCGGATTTTACGGGATGCTTCGATATACTGAAGCCCATGCTCAAGGAAATTGCAGCAAAGATAGAAAACGCCAAACCTATCTCCGAGGAAGAAGCCCTGTTCTTGCACGAGAAAGTGGATCTAAACACTTTGGGCTTACTCGCCGATCAGGTTCGCTGGCGGCTACATCCTGAGCCGATTGTCAGCTATATCGTCGATCGCAACATCAACCCGACCAATGTCTGCATCACCGATTGTTCTTTCTGCGCTTTCTATCGCAGACCCAACGACGCTGAGGCCTATGTCCTGCCGCGCGAAGTGATTTATCAAAAAATAGAAGAATTGATCTCCGTCGGCGGCGTGCTGGTTTTAATGCAAGGCGGACATCACCCGTATTTAAAAACCGAATGGTATGAAGAGCTGCTGAGCGATTTGCGCAAACGCTATCCTTCGATTCATCTACACGCGCTCTCCCCACCGGAAATCCACCATCTTTCTAAAATCGACAAAATCCCGGTCCGCGAAGTGATTCACCGCCTGATGAAAGCGGGAATGCAGTCGATTCCTGGTGGCGGCGCAGAGATTCTCGTCGACCGCGTTCGCAAAGTCATTTCTCCCAAGAAAACCATGAGCGACGAGTGGCTGGGCGTGATGCGTGACGCGCATCATCTGGGCCTTCGCACGACAGCGACCATGATGTACGGACATGTCGAAACGGCGAAAGAACGCATCGAGCACTTAAGACGCTTGCGCGATTTGCAAAATGAAACCGGTGGATTCACCGCCTTCGCCTGTTGGAATTTTCAAAAAGAACACACCTGTCTCGACGTACCCACGACGACTCCTGCGGAATATCTGCGCGTCGTTTCGGTCGCGCGCATTTACTTGCAGAATATTTCGAATTTCCAGGCGAGCTATGTCACTCAAGGAATCAAAACCGCGCAGATTTCTCTGCGATATGGCGTGAACGATTTCGGCGGAGGGATGATGGAAGAGAATGTGGTTTCCAAGGCTGGCTGCTTCGAGCTCGTCGATTTACCAGAAATCGAACGATCGATTGAAGCGGCGGGCTTTCTCCCACGACGACGCAATTTCTTCTACAAAATCATCGACTCTCGTCCACAGAGCCGCGAGCAACTCGCCTTGGTTTAAAGCATGCTGTAGAATCTCCGGCTTCCTAGAAAGACCGCAATTGATGAGGTAAAACGGTGTTATTTGCAAGCATCCACACAGTTATTGGATTTTTTCTTTTCCAATCCCCTGAGATTTCACTCCCCAAAGCGGAGTTCAATCCATATGCGCCGAATCGAATCATTGTGAAATTCCGCACCGAGCAAGGACAACAAGCAAATCTAAGTTCTATCGATCCCTGGCTCTCGCGATACAACGCGTTTGAAATCAAACCGGCCTTTCAAGCGCGCACTCGTTCTGCAAACGCTCGCAGAGAACTAGAGAAACTCTCTTCTATTTATGTCATCGAAATCGCCGACACGGATCCAGCGACGGCTGTCGCCGAGCTTGCGAATGATCCCGCAGTCGAATACGCGCAACTCGATCTCGTTCTCACTACTCAACAAGAGAAAGGTCACACAAAGCTTTCTCCGGCTCCCAGAATTGTTGAACGCCCACCTTTGCAACCTTCGATTCCTCCGACTCTCCCGGAATCCTGGCCCAATGATCCTTTCTTTCATTCCGCGGGATCGTGGGGACAAAACTATGAAGATCTTTGGGGATTAAAGAAAATTCGCGCTCGCGATGCGTGGATGCAAACAAACGGACAAGGACAAGGCGTTGTCGTCGCAGTGATCGACACCGGCATTGATTACAACCATCCCGATATCGCCGCGAATGTTTGGACCAATCCTGGCGAATCGCCGATTCCCAACGGCATCGACGACGATGGCAACGGTTTTATCGACGATTGGCGCGGCTGGGATTTCACAAGCTGCTTAGTTGCAGATATTGGCTCTGGAATTTGCGTCATTCCAGATTTTCCTGACAACGATCCGCTCGACGGACACGGACACGGTACACATGTTTCTGGAACCATTGCTGCAATCGGCAACAATGGAATTGGAATTGTCGGCGTTGCGCCGCGCGCCAAAATCATGCCGCTCAAAGGCCTCAACGATCAGGGCGCAGGCTATTCCAGTGAACTCGCACAAGCCATTCTCTATGCAGCATTCAACGGCGCCGATGTGCTCAGTTGCAGTTGGGGATGTGGCAGTCCTTGCCCGCGCAATCCGATTATCGAAGATGCCGTGCGAGTGGCTCATTCGATGGGCGCAGTGGTTGTGTTCGCTGCCGGCAACGCCAGCGCCGATGCCACCCTCTTTAGCCCGCAAAACATGCCCGAAACCATTTCGGTTGGTGCGAGCGATCCTGAAGATCAACGCGTCGACTTCTCCAATTACGGAATTGAAGTCGACCTCGTCGCTCCCGGTGGAGCGAGCGGTTTGCGATGTAGTCAGGTTGTAGGCATTCCAGGTCCAGCAGAACTAGAAATTCAAAACATACTTTCTCTGCGCGCAAGCGGTATCGACATGTATGCCATCTGTGGAGAAAGTTGGGCAGGGGAAATGGTTTTGCAGGAAGAATATTTCCGCGCGCGAGGTACTAGCATGGCCTGTCCACATGTGGCCGGAGCAGCGGCGGTGATTCGTTCGCATCGTCCGGATTTTTCGAATGACGAAATCCGTCAAGTCCTACGTATTTCTGCGGACGACACCGATGTTACAGGCTTCGATGAAAACACCGGTTCGGGGAGGCTCAATTTAAAACGAGCCCTAGAAGTGCAATCTGTTTTGCATGTCAAAATCCAAAGCCCTGCTTCCGCTTCAAATTGGAGTTCTCTCGATGCATCGATTCCTGTCATGGGCAGTGCGAGCGGAGCAGACTTTGCTCAATATCAACTGGACTATGCAAACGTGGACGATCTCAATACCTGGACAGCTCTAGGCGAAGTCTCCGTAAATCCTGTCGAGTCTGGAGTCTTGGGCTATTTCGATGTTTCCGGATTAGAAACCGGTGTCTATCGAATTCGTCTTCGCGTGGCACAGCAAGATGGCCTGCAGTATTTAGATCAGGTTCAAATTTATCTCGAACGCAACATTCAACAGATTACTCCGAGCACGGAATGGGAATGGGCGCCAGCGATTTGGGGCGAGCGCGTGGTGTGGGTCAACGCGGTGAATGGCAATCCTCTCAACACCGCAGTAACGATGTTCGACTCAAACTCACAAACGACTCAATCGCTAACGCTAGGAAGTTCCTATGCTCCTGCAATCTGGGAGAATCGCGTTGTCTGGCAAGACAAGCGTCACGGGAATTGGGAAATCTATTCGAAAGATCTCAGCACCGGGCAAGAACGCAGACTTACTTTCAACTCTGCCGATCAAACGGCTCCAGTAATTTGGGGCAATTACGTCGCTTGGACCGATTTCCGAAATGGCAACGCGGATATTTATCTACATAACTTAGTGAATGGCATTCAGGCTCAAATCACCGCAGACCCTGCCGAACAATCTGGCCCTGCGATCTATGAAAACAAGCTCGTGTGGACCGATTACCGACACGGCGATGCCGAAATCTACTTTTACGACTTTATCAATCACGAACAGAAACGAATCACGAATCATCCGGCATCGCAAAAAGGTCCAAAGATCTGGGGTAATTGGATTGTCTGGACGGATACACGAAATCCTTCAGGCGCCGATACAAATTGGGATATTTATCTCCACGATCTAATCACGCGAGAAGAGAAAAGGCTTACGACTGAAGCGGCGCTACAAGATGAACCATCCATTTTTGGAAATCGCGTGGTTTGGATTGATCGCCGCGATGGCAATGAAGATGTCTATCTCTACGATTTGCTTTCAGAAGAAACGCGTGCCCTATCTGCACATCCAGCATCACAGACGAGTCCAAAGATTTGGGGCAATCGCATTGTTTGGACGGACTATCGAAACGGAAACTTCGATGTGTTTTTGAAGATTGATGAAAGCGTAACGCCGCTCGTCGCGAATCTCGCCAGTCCACAGGCCAACTCTTTGTTGAACCCGGAACATAATTGGGTTCCTGTCTTTGGCACCGTTGCAGGAGATTCTCTTTCCAATTGGCAAGTTTACTATCGTAGAGGAGAAGAGCCTTGGTCTCCGTTCAGCTTGGTGGAAACGACACCCGTATTGAATCAGCTGTTGGCTAACTGGGAAATTTTTGATCTCCCGACGGGAAACTACGAACTTAAACTCGTGCTCAACTCACAAGACGGCTTGCAAACGCAAAGCATTCAACAAGTTCAACTTCAGCGAATCGATTTTGAAATTCTCTCCCCTTTGAACGATGCGTTGTTGCGCGCCCCCGATCAAAGCGTCTCGATTCAAGGAATTGCAACAGGAGGAGATTTCGCGAGTTATCAGCTTTTCTACACCCGCGATTTCGGTCCAGCTCAGTGGGTTCCAATTTCTGCTGTTTCTTCTTCACCTGTAGTTAATGCCTCTCTCGCGCAGTGGAATATTGGCTCACTCGACAACGGACCTTACCGATTGAAATTACAAATTCAAACCACTCAAGGCGCTGTCTTTGAAAAAGAACGTCCTGTTTTCGTGGAAAATATTCGCGCAGCTTTGGTCGATCCACTTTTTCAAACCGATCCCGTGCTCGATGGAGAGAGAATTGTGTATTCTCAATTAGGAACTGACACTTGGAATGTCTATTACCTCAATTTGGTTGATGGCATTTCTCATCGATTGACCAATGCGGATGAGAGTTCCTATTTTGATCCGGACATTTCTGGCAACCGCGTGGTATATAAGCAATTCAATTCGCGAACGGAGTGGGGCGATGTTTATCTCGTTGATCTAGAAACGGAAATGTCGATTCCGTTGGCATTTGATCCTCAACAGGAATCAAGTCCGGTTATCTCCGGCGACTATGTCGTGTTTCGAGGAATTTACGATGAGAGTCCCGAGCTAACGCTCTATCACATCCCAACTAGAGTGGCTCAGAAAATCACCGCGGACCCAGGAGATCTTTTTGCTCCTGCAATCGATGGGAATCGAGTGGTTTGGGAAGACTTGCGAAATGGAAATCGCGATATCTATCTCTATGAAATCAGCAGTGGCCAAGAAATTCCTCTCGTCGTCGATCCTTTTTTGCAACAGCGTCCCGATATTTCTGGCGACTATGTGGTTTGGCAAGACAAGAGAAATGGGAATTGGGATATTTACTGGATGAATCTTGTCACGGGCGAAGAAAGACAAATCACTTCCAGTACTGCGGACCAGACAAATCCAAAAATTAACGGACATCGCATCATTTGGACCGATAACCGACATTACAACCCGGACGTGTATCTCTACGATCTCGAACTCAATCTCGAAATCCCCATCACTCGCGATAGCGCAGAACAGTACGCAACCTCGATTTCTGGCAATCGCATTGTTTGGGATGATCGCAGGGCGGGCATTTCGAATGGGGATATTTACTACGTGGATTTACCCTAGGGGCGGGACGTGGAGCCGTAGGGACACTCGTTATATTGTCGGGTTCTCTGACGCGGCAAAGCTGCGTCAGAGAACCCGACAATATAACGAGTGTCCCTACGGCTTACGGCGCAATGCAACTTGCGCAGCAAGTAGTCCAGCAAGAATGCCGTCTTCATATTGAAACTGCGCATCGCTCGCAAGCTCGGGCCAGTCATGAGGCTGGGCAATATCGTCCGCCGTAAGACGCGGATTGATTCGATTGGCCAAGGCGAGTAACTTCTTTCGCTGTTGAGCGATTAATTCTTCTAAAAGTTCTTCCGGAGTGGGATTCATTCCATGCCTAAAAACGAAAACAAATTCTTCGCCGCAAATCGTAAACGTTTTTTCGATTTGATCGAGGATGGCGTTGCCATCTTTCCGGCGGCACCGGTTTTAACCAGGAATTGGGAAGTGGAACATCGCTATCGTCCCGACAGCGATTTTTTCTATCTGACAGGATTTTGTGAGCCCCATTCCGTTGCGGTGCTGATCAAGTCGGGATCTAAAACTCGCTATCTGCTTTTCGTGCAAGCTCGCAATAAGACCCAGGAAATTTGGACAGGTCGACGTTTCGGCGTGGAAGGCGCGAAGAAAGAGTTCGGCGCGGAAGAAGCCTTCGAAATTGAGAAATTCGATGAAGAAATTGTGAAACTGCTCAAAGGCGCCAAACGCATCTATTACAAAATCGGAAAAGATCGCGAGCTCGACGAGAAATTGCCTAAGTGGTTCGAAAAACTCCGCACACAAATTCGCGCTGGCGTGACCACACCCACCGAAGTGATCGACCCCACCACTCTCGTTCACGAAATGCGCCTTCATAAAACAGAAACCGAAATCGACTGGATGCGCAAAGCCGCGAAAATAACCAAGGAAGCGCATCATCAAGTGATGAAAGAAGGACGTCCTGGTGTTTACGAATATGAAATGGAAGCGTTACTCGATTACAACTTCCGCCGCCTGGGTGCAAACGGTTGGGCCTATGGTTCGATTGTGGCGAGTGGCGCGAATGCCACGATTTTGCATTACACACAAAATGATCGGCGCATGGCGAAAGGTGATTTATTACTCGTCGATGCAGGCGCAGAGTTCAACTATTACGCTGCCGATGTCACTCGCACATTTCCCGTCAGTGGGAAATACACCAAAGCGCAAAAGGCCGTTTACGAAGCCGTTCTTCAGGTTCAAATCGAATGTATGGAGATGGTGAAACCAGGAACTCTTTTCCACGCCATACACGATCACTCTGTACGTCGCCTTACCGAGCTCATGGTCGAGCTTGGACTATTAAAAGGAAAAGTTGAGAAGCTCATCGAGTCCAGCGCCTATACACGTTTTTATATGCATCGCGCAGGACATTGGCTCGGTTTAGATGTACACGATGCGGGTCGTTACTATCGCGAAGGACAAAAGTCTCGTCCCCTCGAGCCAGGCATGGTTCTGACTGTAGAGCCCGGTCTATATATAGAAGAAGGCGCCGAGGGCGTTCACAAAGAATTCCACGGTATCGGCGTTCGCATCGAAGACGACATTCTCGTTACCAAAACAGGTTATGAAAATTTGACCAAGGGAATCGCCAAGTCTGTGAAAGAAGTTGAGGAAATTTGTAGCCGCTAAAAGGAGTACACATGCTGAAACACAAAACGATTTGGCTGGGATTGTCGATCGCAATTCTTCTACTTGCTGTTCTATTGTTGGCAGGCTGTTCGAGTCTACGCAAAGTGAATGCTCAAGAATTCATGGAACTCTCTAGAGCCAGCCAAGGCAACTCGGCACAGAACGCGCAAGTAATCGGCGCGTCATGGGATCGCGCCTATTTGCAGTATTGGAATGCTATTGGAATTTTTGGAGCGAACACCACTGTGTACTGGACGCCGCTTTCCGAACTACCTGAAGATTTCGTCTCTAAAATCAAAGATAAATAAAGCAGACAAGCTCCGTTTCTTGGCTTCCACTAATCCATACACTGCAACAACTTAAAAACCTTTAATTCTGTCCCTTCGTTTCTTCTCGTAACTTGCCCACATTTTTTCACTAAGAAACTCTCGTTCACAAACGTCTTTTCCTTGTTTTAGCGACATTTGCGATGACGACACAGGAAGGAATGAGCCAGCCCGAACGAGTGCGTGCGTTGATGCGGCGTTTTGAAACGCCTCTTCTGCGCTATGCAGCTCGGCTAATTCGGGATCCAGAGCTCGCTCGCGATGCGGTGCAGGAAACCTTCATCCGATATTGCGAGCAGCGCACAGATCCGGAACAAAACCACGATGCGGGTTGGCTCTTCGCAGTGTGTCGGAGTCGCGCCTTTGATTTGCAAAGACAGGAAAGACGCATGAAGAGTCTAGAAAAGAAAAGCGCCGAAGCGGAAACGGCAAGTCCAGATGAACCACATCTCACGCTCGAGCGAAATGAAACGGCTTCTCAGATTCTCCAAGCGCTCGAGAGCTTGCCGCAAATCCAACAACAGGTTCTGAGGCTCAAACTGCAAGAGGGATTTAGTTACCGACAGATCAGTGAAGTCACCAATCACTCGATTTCCTATGTCGGTGTACTCGTGCATGTCGGGCTTAAAAACTTACGGGAAAAACTTCGGGCGAAGAATTTACTCTCCCCAAACCCTAGGAGTGACTCCAATGAATTGTGAACGATTCGAAAACAATTGGGCGGATTATTCATTCGGGGAATTAACGGCGGAAGAACAGGCTGAGTTCTCCTTGCATTTGCGAGATTGCAAATCCTGCCAAGCGGAACTTGAGGAAATACACGCGACGACGGCTTTGCTGCAAAGTGAGTTTCAACAGGAAGCGCGACCGGAGTTGGCGGAAATCAATCGCTTGGCGGTAGAAATTGCTTTACATGAAACTTCGCGCACGAAGAAACATCGAATCCCGTGGATGTCTCTCTCTTTTGCGGCGACTGCACTTTTCGCGATTAGTGCAGGCGTTTATTTCGTCGCGACGGAATCTTCGATTCGCGAAGCGGAGCAGGTCGTTGCGCAAACCACCCCAAATAGCACTCCGATTTTTTTAGCCGAACATCGACAACCGAATCCGGAGCAAATCATTTCGATACAAACAATTGAAGCGGCTCCAATCCCCATTGCCCCGGAGCTAGAAATGGGCGCTGCGCCGCAGACATTGGTTTCTGGAGACAATTCAGAAGTCCCAGGCAACCCTGATGAGTTCGCTACCGCAACTAGGTTTGACTCAGTAGGAGCCCAGACAGAAAGCGTCCAGGATCAAAATTCAGAAGAAGAGGTCATTGGACTGGGTCAGGGCTCTGGCAAAACTACTGGACACTTTAAAGGATCCTTCCGCGTTCGGCATAACATGCCAGTAAGGAAAGGCTCAAAGCCAAGGGCCGGGGCTACATCGGGATACTCTGCACCTGCTGGCCCTCATAACGCTGGTCCACGACCTGATGGAATATATGCAGGACCAATCGACATGATTCCTCCGCGCCAAATTGAAAATCCTGGCTCCGAGTCCTATCAATCATCTCCGGAAAACCAATTTCGTTCTGTGATGCAGGATCCACTGTCAACTTTCTCCGTCGATGTCGACACCGCTTCTTACAGCAATATCCGCCGCTTCTTGAATCAAGGATCCTTACCTCCAAAACAAGCTGTGCGCATTGAAGAGATGCTGAATTACTTCTCTTATGACTATCTCTCACCCATGGGCGAGCATCCCATGTCGGTCAATGTCGAGACGGCACGCTGCCCCTGGAACTCCAACAACCAAATTCTGCTCGTTGGCATTCAAGCAAAGAAAATCGAGAAGGAGCGTCGCGCGCCCTGCAATTTGGTTTTCCTAATCGATGTTTCAGGATCGATGGCGCCAGCCAACAGACTCCCATTGCTGAAATCCGCGATGAAAGAGTTGGTTCAAACACTGAATACTCAGGACCGAGTGGGAATCGTGACCTACGCCAATAGCGCAGCGATTGCCTTGCCTTCGACTTCCTGTGAAAGGAAGGAAGTGATTCTTGAAGTGCTCGAGCAACTCCAAGCCGGCGGCGGAACAAATGGTGGAGCAGGAATTCAAATGGCCTATGACATGGCGGCAAATTTCCAGCAGCAAAATGGAATCAACCGCGTGATTCTCGCTACCGATGGAGATTTCAATGTCGGCATCACCGACACAAACGAGCTCGTTCAATACATACAAGAAAGAAGCAAGCGAAACATTTTTCTCAGCGTGTTTGGCTTTGGAATCGGAAATCTCAAGGATGATCGCTTGGAAACTCTGGCGGATAAAGGCAACGGCCATTACGCCTACATCGATACTTTCCAAGAAGCTCGCAAAGCTCTGTTCAATGAAGCGAGCGCTACGCTGCAAACTATTGCCAAGGATGTAAAAATTCAAATTGAATTCAACCCCGCGCAGGTTGGTGCTTATCGATTGATCGGCTATGAGAATCGGGCGCTCGCGGCGCGTGATTTCAATGACGATCAAAAAGACGCAGGAGAAATGGGCGCCGGCCATTCAGTCACTGCTCTTTACGAACTCGTTCCCGCACGCGCAGATCTCGTGCGACCTGATATCGATCCGCTCAAATACCAAGCGAATCAGCCATGGAGAGCTCATACTCCGCAAGAATCTTCCTTCACACAAAATCGCGAAGTGTTGACTCTGAAAGTCCGATACAAAAATCCTCAGGATGACAGCAGCAAGTTGTTGACTCAGGCGCTGAAACCCTATGAGAACAAATTTGAAAGCGCTTCGAACAATCTTCGTTTCGCAGCTTCAGTCGCTGCCTTTGGCATGATTCTGCAAGACTCTTCTCAGAGAATGGAGCTCTCTTTCGATGACATTCTGCGAATCGCAGAGAAAAGTCGCGGGCAGGATGCTTCTGGCTATCGCGCGGAGTTCATCAGTCTGGTTCGCACCGCGCAATCGCTGTCCGGAAAACGCTAGGCAATGGCTTTGCGAATCGCGAGAAGTTGATCGAGGATTTTTGGCAAATCCTGCATGCGAATCATATTGGGACCATCGCTTGGGGCTTTGTCGGGATTGGGATGTACTTCGGCAAACACGCCATCACAACCGACTGCGACTGCGGCCTTGGCAATATAAGGAGCTAGTGTTCGGTCCCCGCCCGTGCGATCGCCGAGCCCGCCGGGACGCTGCACTGCATGAGTAGCGTCGATCACGACAGGCACGCCAAATTTCTGCATGATGGGAATTGTGGTCATGTCGACGACAAGACGACCATAACCAAAAAAAGTGCCGCGTTCGGTGAGCAGGATATTTTCATTCCCGGTTGAGGCGACTTTCTCGACGACGTTTTTCATTTCTTCGGGAGAGAGAAACTGCCCCTTTTTCACATTGACGGCGACTCCGCTTTCCCCAGCGGCGAGCAGCAAATCCGTTTGTCTACAGAGAAATGCCGGAATCTGCAAACAGTCGACAACTTTGCCTGCTTCTACGGCTTCAAAAGGTTGATGGACATCGGTCAACACGGGAACGCCAACCTTGTCCCGCACATTGTTCAAAATCTCCAAACCCGCTTTCAGTCCCACGCCGCGGAAGGATTTTCCCGAAGAGCGATTGGCTTTGTCATAGGAGGATTTGTAGATGAAAGGGATTTTGCGTTTTGCCGCGATATCGCGCAGTTTCTTCGCCGTCTCCAAAGCAAATTTCTCGCTCTCAATCACACAAGGTCCTGCGATTAAGAACAACTTCTTTCCGTCTAGTGTCAAATTTCCAATTTCAATTTTCATGGAATCACAATTTGCATCCCGTTAGGAATGACTTCGAGTTCAACTGGTGTCGTTCCCCCAAACTCTCCATCGATTTGAAAGGGTACCGCAAAATCGGAATCCATCGACTCGATGCGAATTTTCTTCGCTTTCACAATCTTTGGATCCCTGCCGCTGGCTAGCCGTCGCGCGACTCCTTGGAACAAATAACGCAGTAGCGAAACGCGTCCGGCGCCTGCAAAGAGATAGCATTCATAGAGCCCATCGTCCAACTGTCTTTGATCTGACAGAGAAAAGACATTGCCCGCGTAATGTTTCGTATTGGCCACTAATGCGAGAGACAAATTTTCGAAAATTTGCCCATCCGCAATCACTCGCAAACGCGGAGTGCGATATTTCCAGAAGCAGCGCCAGAGCACAGGCAAATAAGACAATTTCCGAATACTACCGCGCCGATGAAGATGCAAATCTTCAATCATCATTCCGTCGAAACCCACGCCGAGTGAGAAAAAGCCCACTCGTCCGTTCGCACGCATCGTGTCGATTGAACAGGTTTTCCCTTTTAGCAGCATCTGCGCAAAGGCGTCAGGCTTTGTCGGCAAATTCAATTCCAAAGCAAGCACATTCGCCGTGCCCAGAGGAAACAACGCCACCGGAATCTGTTGCTTGAGTCCTCCCAACACGGCATTCAAAGTTCCATCACCTCCGGCAGCTACGACCACGTCGACGTCGCTTTCCACACTTGCCGCTTCCTGCGCAGCCGCATCTGAACTCTCCGTGAATCGTATTTCTCCCTGCATTCCTTGCCGCTCCAGGGCACGCAAAATCAGCGGTGCCAGGGACTTTCCTTTTCCACTGCCAGAGATTGGGTTGACGATGAGTCGGGCTTTTCGCATGGAGAATTTAAATTGTTTGTTTCATATCGTCTGCCTGGAGATCGGAACGAGAAACGGATGATTGTGATAAGATCCGCCGCTTATGAAAAGCAAGAAAACCGGTGACGGACAATATCTGATTCGCGTGGACTTGGGGGAAGAAATCAGCGAAACGCTGACGAGTTTTTTCAAAAAAGAAGGCATTGCTTTTGGTTCAATCCGGGGCATCGGCGCTGCGAAAAATGTAGAACTCGGCTATCTGGACATGAACACCAAGCAATATCGCAGATGGACGATTGAGGAAGATCTCGAGATTCTTTCTTTGAGTGGGAATATCACGGTTAAAGAAGGCGCCCCCTTCGCCCATCTTCACGGTGTGTTTTCAGACAAATTGTTTCGCGTGCACGGCGGGCATTTTTTCAAAGGCACTGTCTCGTGTACGGGGGAGTTTTTCTTACACGGCGCAAGCGATACGCCAATTTCGCGTCGCCCGCGACCTGACTTAGGATTTTTCGAAATCGACCTCTAATCGCAGCATCGATTCTTAAGGCAACCGAAGCTCCGAGCAAAATTTGTGGAACGGCAGCACGCGTACATCTACTTCATCATCGCCGTAATCTCTCGTGCCTAGATGCACTTGAAAGAAACGAGGAATGTTCGTTCGCTGGCGGAAATAACGCAGGGCTGGCGATACTTCTTTTTCGCCGGATTTGCACTCGACCGCAAATAGAGGCTTTTTGTTTTGGAGGACAACGAAATCCACCTCCCGCAGGTCCGTGTCTCGGATAAATCGCAATTCCATTCTGTAGCCCTGCGTGTCTTGGAGGAAATGGCAATACTTCAAAAGCTGAGAGGCGACCAGATTTTCGAAACGCGGCCCTCCTTCTGGAGCCATTGACCAATCCCAGAGATAAAGCTTGTTGGACTTTTTGACCGCGCGGATTTTTGGTGATCCAAAGGGTGCGATGCGAAAGCAAACATAGAGTCTCTCTAAAATGCGAAGCCAATTCTCGACCGTTTTGTGATCGACTACTAAATCTTCGCGTAGCGCCTGAATAGAAAGAGGCGAACCGATTCGCTCCGGAAGGGCGTCTACGAGAAGATCCAGTAAGCCAATCTCGCGAACCCTCTCCAAATCCCTGACATCCTCTTGCAACACTTGATGGATACGCTCCTCTTGCCAGCGACGCCACGCAGTCTCGCTGCCTCGAAATAACGGTTCTGGGAAACCACCAAAACGAAGCAGAAGACTTACATCTTGGGCGCTAGGAGTTTTGTTTAGCTCGCGCAGAGAAAAGGGATGCAATCGATAGTAATGATAGCGACCCATCAAGGAGTCCCCGCCCTTGCTGTAATAATCGAGTCTCGCTGAACCTGTCACGAGAAAGGATATTTTAGGCGCATACTGATCGAACAAACCCTTCATCAGATTTCGCCACCTCGGGTATTTGTGAACCTCATCGAGAACGATTAAGGGTTGGTTCGGTGCGATGGCTGCTTGGCGAATTTCTTTGCGATGCTGCAAAATGTCCCAATTCAGATAGGCAGGATGATTCTTAGTTACCTCGCCCCGAACGAGTTTGGAAAGAACGGACAAAGCAAAAGTGGTCTTTCCTACTTGGCGGGGACCGCCGACGAAGATCATTTTCTCTTTCAAATCGTCGAGAGCGTTTTCTTGGATATAGCGTTCTGGCTGAGAGTTCATGACATTAGTAAAGCGGATATATGTCCAGTTTACTCATGAGTAAACTGGAGTCAACCCTAATTTATTGACAGCAGAACAGGCCACTCGATTGCCAATTTCTCACTCCCCTCTAACCATCAATATTTCAATGTGATATATCAAAACAAATCTTTCACCTGCAAAAACCATGACAGAAACATTAGGAACCCGTTTCGAACCCGCTTCCATTGAACCAGGAATTTACAAATCTTGGGAAGAAGGTGGTTTTTTCCGTCCGGATGAAAAATCCAAGGCCCAGTCTTTCACCATCATGATTCCACCACCCAATGTGACTGGCGCTTTACACATGGGTCATGGACTTAACAACACCATTCAAGATGTGGTGATTCGCTTTCAGCGCATGCAGGGGAAAAAAGCGTTGTGGATGCCAGGCACGGATCACGCCGGAATCGCGACGCAGAACGTCGTCGAAAAAGAACTTAAGAAACAGGGAAAGAACCGCCATCAACTCGGCCGCGAAGCCTTTCTCAAAGAAGTTTGGAATTGGAAAGAGGTGTACGAAAAACGAATTCTCAGCCAACTCCGCCGACTAGGTTCTTCCTGCGATTGGTCGCGTACGCGATTCACGATGGATGAAGGTCTCTCGCGCGCCGTGCGCACGGCGTTCGTGAAATGGTTCGATCGAGGCCTGATCTATCGCGGCAAGTACATTGTGAATTGGTGCACGCGCTGCCAAACGGCGCTCTCTGATGAAGAGTCCGAACATAAAGAAACCAAAGGCCATCTCTGGCGCATTCGCTATCCAATGAAGGACGGGGCAGGCGCTTCGATTGAAGTGGCGACCACGCGCCCGGAAACGATGTTGGGTGACGTCGCCGTTGCGGTGAATCCCGAAGACACGCGCTATAAAAAATTCGTTGGGAAGAAATTAGTTCTCCCACTCGTGGGCCGCGAGCTCTCCATCGTCGCTGACAATATGGTCGACGCAAAATTCGGCACAGGTGCGGTGAAGGTCACGCCCGCGCACGATCCAAATGACTTCGGTTTGGGCCAGCGTCACAAACTCGAACAAATAAACATCATGACCCCGGACGGCAAGATCAACGAAAACGCCCCGGAGAAATATCGCGGACTCGATCGTTTCGAAGCGCGCAAACAAATCGTTGCTGATCTCGAAGCACAAGGATTACTCGCCGGTGTAGAAGATCATCAACATGCGGTTGGCCGCTGCTATCGCTGCGACACCGTCGTCGAGCCTTATCTCTCCGAACAATGGTTCGTGAAGATGAAACCTTTCGCCGAAAAGGCGATTGAGGCACAGAAAAAAGGACTGATCAAATTCCATCCCGCGCGCTGGGAAAATTTCTATCTCTCTTGGCTCGAGAATATTCACGATTGGTGTATCAGCCGACAACTTTGGTGGGGACATCAAATTCCCGTTTGGCATTGCGAGAGCTGCGGGGAACGTAAAGCGTATCTCGAAGATCCAAAACAATGCGCGAAGTGTAAGAGTTCAAAACTCACTCAGGATCCAGACGTGCTCGACACCTGGTTCTCCAGTCAGCTTTGGCCTTTCTCCACTCTCGGTTGGCCGGACGACACACAAGATCTCAAAACTTTTTACCCGACGAATTTACTTTCCACCGATCGTGGCATCATTTTCTTCTGGGTCGCGCGCATGGTGATGGCGGGTTTGGATCTCACAGGAAAAATTCCATTCTCTGATGTCTATATCCACGGCACGATTCTCGACGCGCAGGGCCGCAAGATGTCGAAGTCTCTCGGCAATGGCATCGATCCACTCGAACTCATCGAGCAATACGGCGCGGACGCGACTCGCTATTCGTTGATGATCCTGACCAAAGAAGGACAGGACGTAAAACTCGCGAAGGACAAAATTCTTCAGGGCCGCAATTTCTGCAACAAAATCTGGAACGCATCGCGATTCGTGTTGATGAATCTTGAAGGCACGCCAAAGGCAGATCCCAATCAGGCAATCCGACTCGAAGACCGTTGGATTCGCTCGCGGCTCTACGAAACGATTTCGAAAGTGACTGAGGCTCTAGAAGGCTACCGACTCAACGACGCCGCGCAGACTCTTTACAGTTTTATTTGGAACGATTTCTGTGATTGGTATCTAGAAGCGGTGAAGCCTCGACTCTCCCAACCCGGTCCCGACCGCGAGATGGCTCGAGCGATACTGGTACAGGTGCTGGATTCTAGTCTGCGGCTGCTCCACCCTTTCACTCCTTACATCAGTGAAGAAATCTGGGGCAAATTGAAAGCATTTCGCAATTCGAAAGACGACGCGGCTCTATTGATCGTCGCATCTTGGCCTAAAAACCAGGAAGCGGGCTCGCCCGATAGCGATGCGGAAAACTTAATGTCTGGCATACAGGATGCCGTACGCGCAATTCGCAATATCCGCGCGGTAAACGTCCTCGATGGCGCGACGCAACTGCAAGTGCAGATCTCGGTAGAGAACGAAAGCAAATTTTCCAGTGCAGAAATTCAGCACAATGTGAAATTGATCGCTCACTGGGCGGGAATTGAAGATCTCACGATCGGAAAGAAACTCCCTCGCCCCAAATCTTCCGTGCTCGATGTTTGGCATGGTGGTCTTGTCTATGTTCCGCTTCCAGAAGGGACAGATATCGGCGCGCAAAAACAAATGCTGCAAAAGAAAATGGAAAAAGTTCAATCCGGGATCAAAACCGTCCAAGCGAAGTTTGCAAACAAAGCTTTTGTCAAAAACGCAGATCCAGAAATCGTAGAAAGCGAAAAAAAACGACTCACGGACATGGAACGTGAGTTACAACTGCTCGCTGACAACCTAAAAGGTCTATAGAGATTGATTCTGCATGTCCGAAGAGAAGGAGTTCCACAGCACAGTTTCTGGGAAACTGATTGGACAGCGCCTCGATAAGGCGCTGCACGAACTCATTCCCGATTTTTCTAGAACCTATCTCAAAGAGTTGATTGAAAAAGGTTTTGTCTCAGTTAACCAACGTGTGATCACAAAGCCCGGGAAAATTCTCGTAGCAGACGAAACCATTCAGGTTCAGTTAGTCCCGCGCCGTCAAGCTGCCGCAAGCGAAGCTTCACGACAACCATTGAAAATCATTTTTCAAGACGCAGATCTCGCACTGATCGATAAACCCGCAGGAATGTCTTCTCACCCAAATACCAGTTCTGAGCATGACACCGTCGCCGATGCCGCGCTTGCGATGTTTGGGAACGCTTTGCCCAGAGGACAAGGAGAAGATCGTCCTGGAATTGTGCACCGACTCGATCGCGATACGACTGGAGTCATGTTGCTCGCAAAAACTCAGGAAGCTTTTCTTTCGTTGCGAAAACAATTCAAAGATCGCAGTATCGAGAAAGAGTATCGCGCCATTGTTCGAGGGAAATTGCGTTTTGATTCCGATCACATTGAAGGACTGATGGGTCGAGATCCAAAAAATCCGGAGAAAATGGCGATCTTGCGCGCGGATGGAAAGGAGTCTTCTACTTATTACGAAACCTTGGAGAGATTCGCGGATTTCAGCTATGTCCGATGTTGCCCTCAAACAGGGAGAACACATCAAATTCGAGTACATTTGAGTCACCTAGGTCATCCGATTGTAGGCGACCGCCTGTATCGAGTGAGCGGAGCTGTTTGGAATGCCCCTAAAAAAGAACTCCCTCCCGTGCATCGTCAATTCCTACACGCTTTTTCGATCTCTTTCCTGCACCCCAAAACGGGAGATCGAATTTCCTTTGAAGCGCCACTTCACAAAGATATGAACGATTTTCTAAATTTTCTTCGAAGAGATAACCGAAACTAGCTCTGTCCTTTGGAAGCCAAAATCACTTCGGCCTTTTTCATGAATTCCATCGTGTCCGGGTGATCTTTTCCAACAACGGTTTCAAACAACTCAACGGCGCGTCGACACAATGCCCTCGCTTCCTCGTATTTTTTCCCGTTGAAAAGTGCGACGGACAAATTTGCCGTAGCAAGAAGAGTCATTGTGCTCTTCTCTCCTGTAAGCCGCTTACAATCTTCCAAGGTTTTTCTCAAAAATGGTTCTGTTTGCGCGAGTTCTTGTAGATTGATCAAAGTCGTCCCCATTTGGTTTTGCATCGTCAGCGTAATCCAGCTCTCCTCGCCATAAAGCAACTTAGAGATTCCAATCGATTCCTCATAAAGCTCCTTCGCCGCCTGCCTTCGTTTTGTTTTCTGAAAAAGTCCGCCCAAAGAATTTGTCGCTGCAAGAAAGGTTTCGGCATCCGCACCTGGTCCACTTTGAGATAGCGCTCGCGCCCTTCTCAACGTACGTTCGGCCTCCTGAATCTCTCCCAACAAAGACAACGAACTCCCGTAGGCCATCAGTGCACGGATATGAAGGGGGTGCTCTTCCCCATAAAGCTCTTCGCTGAGTTCTAAAGCTCTGTGTGCTTGTCTGTGCGCTTGCTCACGCTGACCTACCATGCCAAACACTTGAACTAAAAGTTCGCGTAAAGATCGTTCAATCTCTGGCGCAAAAGCCAAATCCTTCCCAATTCTGGATTCAGTCAAATCTAAAGCTTCAAGCAGGGTGACTTTCGGGCCATTCTTGTCGGGGATAGCGAGAATAAACATCTCTTGGAAAAAATCGGCGATCTTGGTGGCTTTTTCCGCCTCCTCTTTCGCGAGTTTTGCTTGAAGGCTAGCTTCCTCCGATTGCTTTTCGGCAAGATTCTCTGCGAGTTGTGCCGCCACCGCATTTTCCTGAGCAAGTTTTTCAGCTTGCTGAGCCTCATGGGCCTTTTTTTCTGCCAAAGATTCTGCCTGGAGCGCTCGATCGCGTTCTTTCCTTAATCGCTCCGCTTGAGTGGATGCATAAATCAAAAATCCGCAGAGCGAAAGAAAGAGAGTACAGAACAAAGCTGTAGGCAACTTATGCCGCTGCACAAATTTTCTGAATTGATAGCTCGTGCTCGGTGGGCGAGCCAAAATCGGTCGCGAATCTAAATAACGCTCCAGGTCTGCAGCAAACTCCGAAGCCGAAGCGTAACGGCGCTCTTTTTCCTTCTCCAATGCTTTAGCAAAAATCGTTTCCAGATCGCCGCGGAATTCTCGATTGAAAGTACCTAACAATAGTGGAGTATCGTGCGAAATGATTCGGACTGCTTCTGTAAGACTGATATCGCTCACGTCGAATGGCAAACGCCCGGCGAGCAGTTCGTAGCCAATCACGCCGAGCGCATAAACATCGGCACGAGTATCGACCGATTCGAGATGAGATTCCAATTGCTCCGGACTCATATAGGGTAAAGTCCCTAGAAAATCGCCGCCTTTAGTTTGCAAAGTCATCGCCTGCAAATCTGCGCTTTGAATTCGAGCAACGCCAAAATCCAGAATCTTTGTTTTCCCGGATTGATCGACGAGTATGTTCGCAGACTTCAAATCGCGATGGATCACTCCCTGCTGATGCGCGTATTGCACTGCCTGGGCAATCTGAATGAGAAGTTTTAACCGTTCCCGCGTGGAAAGTTTTTCCTCTTCGCAATACTCGTTCAGTGTCTTCCCACGAACCAATTCCATTGCGAAATAGGGTTGAGCACCCGTTGGGGTATCTACAGAGCCGGATTCAAAAACTTGCGCAATCCCGGGGTGTTGCAGGCGAGCTAAAATTTCCGCTTCTCGCTCAAAGCGATTAAGAAAACTTTTAGAAACTAGCGCGCCATGCAAAAGCTTCAGCGCCACTTTTCGATGCGGATGAGATTGCTCGGCTTCGTAAATCACACCCATTCCGCCGCGACCAATCTCTTTGAAAAGAGTGTATTGACCCAAATGATTGCCTGCGGAAAGTTCTGATGCCGGAGTTGGTCGCGAAATCGCAGGGGTCTCTAAAAAGCCGGGTGCATTTTCGTGGGAATGTAAAAGTTCTTCGACTCTTTGTTTCAGCCCGTTGTCTTCACGACATGCGCTCTTGAGAAAAGATTCTCGTTCTCCCCCCTTTTTCTCCAACGCTTCATGAAAAATCCGCCAAACTTCGCGTAAGGTTTCTACTTGTTTAGAACCCATTTCACTCGCTTTGCTCAGCTCCTTTGCTCAATTCATTGTGCAGCCACGCCTTTGCCGC
Source organism: uncultured Planctomycetales bacterium (assembly GCA_964570465.1). Classification (GTDB taxonomy): domain Bacteria; phylum Planctomycetota; class UBA1135; order UBA1135; family CAZMYG01; genus CAZMYG01. The sequence goes on along the minus strand of CAZMYG010000003.1, from coordinate 30,076 downwards.
AATCCAATCTCGGTTGACGCTACGCGCGCTCAGCTCCAAGGATTGCGCGGTTTCCTCAATGGTCATGCCCGCAAAATAGCGAAGCTTCACAATGGAAGCCATTCGAGGCTCGATTTGCTCCAATCGCGACAGCGCCTCATCGAGATCCAAGAGTTCTTCGGGACTCAAGCTCCCTCCCTCCGCAACTTGAATATCCCATCCTTCAAGCGCCATTGCTTCTTTTCCCGCGCCACGTTTCACGCGCAGACGCGCCCGAGCGTGATCTACTAAGACATGGCGCATGGCTTCCGCAGCAGAAGCGAAAAAGTGTGCCCGGTTCTCCCAAGAAAATCGCTTATCTCTAAATAATCGAAGATAGGCTTCATTGATTAACGCGGTGGTTTGAAGTGTTTTCCTAACCCGCTCTCCACACATCTTGCGATGCGCCATCTCATGCAATTCCCGGTAAATCAACGAAAGAAGCTGATCCACCGCAGCAGAATCCCCTTGTCGGGCTTTCTCAAAAAGCGTGGTAGACGGCTTTGCAAAACGTGGTGAAGTAGACATTGTTACTGAAAGCTGGAGTTAGTAGCACTCTTCTCTAACTTTTCTCCAACTTTCTTGCTTAATGATAGTCAATCGCAACTACCCATTTTGTCAATATGTTATGGCCACTTCATAAGATTTTCCAAATCCCATGGCGTAAAAAATAGCGATTAAACGCTAATTCCTTGCATAACCGTTTCGCTCTCTACGGACTACATAGAAACGCAACGGCTGTTTTTGCAACACTCATAAACCTAAGGAGATGCTATGAGAACTTTTGGGTACATCACTACTTTGCTTTCTCTTTTTCTAGGTAATTTCAAATCGCTCTCGGCACAGCAGGACGATAAAGATCCATATTTGCCGATTCGCACTTACGCCGCTTCTTATGTGGGTAACGGTGATTTTGCCTTGATATCTCAAGACCGCGCTGACGAATTGTCTTTAGAAGATGGGGCTATTTTCGGAATTCTATGCGTTGCTGATTCGGACCAAATTCAAACTGGAGTACTTCGAGCTGTATTCCAGAAAGAACGAAAAACTTTTACTTCGCAGACAAGAATCGCTTCGCTCAATGAAGAAACCCTCGTCGACATTTTTTCAATCGAAGACGAAACACTAATTGGGAACAGCGAACAAGGTTTTTGGGGGATCAGTGTCATAGAAAGCAGGTTTGGAGATATCGAAGGATATGGAAGCTTCATTTTTTCGATGAACACCCAGCCTGGTGGATCCCTTTTTCCTGTTCTCAATCCATCGATACCTGGAATCGGAGGACAAGTTAACGCCTGCCCTCCACCTCCTCCAAGTCCAAGCCTTGACTTGGGGCCTTATTACTCGACCGAAGACGGAATTTCTGTACCTCAAGGAGGAGTTTTAATTCCAACCGTCATTACCCACAGCGGACGATTCATCGCAAACTTCCGCTACAAAACTGCCCCTTCAAGCCAAGCAATGACTACTTGTAATGGCATTTTTGAATCGGTTACTGCGACCGCTAATGTCTGTGGAGAATCTCAAACCTCTTTAGGAGGAACCATCTCTGCAGCCTTTGGCCTTTCTACACAATTGGGATTTGAAATCGCAGGTGCAATCATATCTGGACAATCTGCATGCGCCGAAGCTTCTTGCACGGTCAGTGAGGATACCCCATCCAACCACTGTTCTTGCCACGAATGCCGAAGCCTGAAAACGGCTATCTACCAAGTAGAAGTCCAAGTGTGCAAGATAGGAAATTCCGAACGCTGCTGGTATGGGTGCGGAACCCCGTCAAATCCACACACAAACTGCATTGGGAATCCGAATACCTATCCCCTTAGTTGCGATCCCCCTGTCCCGGAATCAACATGTACGGGTTGGTTAGCCATCCCAAGCTGGGCTTGCAACAGTTGTATAAACGCTCCTTGTCTGCAGATGCGGTGCCAATAGATCTATTTCTTTCGATGGATTACTTCAACTAGAGTTCATTGGCCTGACAAACCAGTGAGCTCTAACGTCACCATTTGCGTTTCTTGTTTGTAGATTTCTACGAATTGCTCAAAAGTTTTGTAGCTTGGATGTGAGATGATAACTCGATAGTTTCCTGGGGCGAGGCTACCAACTGGGTAAGAACCTGCTTGAATGCCCTCGCTCCAGGCCTCCATCATTTCGGAGTAGCCAACTAATCCCGTCAAAGATCTGCCCTTCTCATCAAAGACTTGAACACTGGCTCCTGCGATTACCTTACTATCGATATTGCTGAGAAGTTTGATGGTGACTTGTGTTCCGATCTGCAAATCGAGAACAACCGAACTGGTTTGCGCTTCTTGAACGAGAACCGCTTCGCGACGGGAAGGCGCATAGCCAGGCCCCTTCGCAATGACCGCATATTCTCCAGAAGCCAACCCTTCATAAACAAAGTTACCACTCGCATCACTGACGACATCGGAATAAGAGTTCAAAGTTTGTCCGGAACGATCTTGAAAAAATACCGATGCTCCGGCCAACGGTGCTCCAGAAGAAGTGATTCGTCCTTCGATTTTTCCTCCGGGGCGTAAAGAGAAATCAATTCCGTCCATCGCATTCTCTCCGCCTAGGCTCGCTTCTCGCACAATCCGTCCGTAGCCACGGGAATCCTTGCCCCAGAAAATTCCTCCCGCTGCTGTGATCATATAACTACCCGGAGCGAGATCGCGAAATTGATAGCGACCTTCCGCGTCGGTTTTTAATTGCCCAAATTGAGAGCCCTTACTGCCTGAGGGCGTGGACCCAGGCGTTAAGCTCAGAGTCACAGAAATATCGACAATCGGTAAACCCGTTTTTGCATCCACAATGCGGCCTGCAATCGATCCGCCAGGCAATTGAATATCGAATTGATATTCCGCGCGATCGGGGATTTCTGTTTCGACCGTGATCGAACTCCCCATTCCACTACTGCCGTCATTTCTTTGAATCGTCAGACTGATATGCCCAGGTTTGAGATTCTCTAAACTGTATTTCCCTTCTTTATCGCTAGAAGTGAATTTGAGATCGGTTTGTTTTTCTGCTTCCGCATTGGCTTTGGGAGTAATCGAGATATAGGCATTCGAAACAGGACTTGCTCCTGCCAACACTCGCCCATGCAAACGACAACCGCTCGCATTCTTTTCTCCAAGAATCGCCTGAACAATTTCTCCATCCTTCACGTCGACAAAAACAATCTTCATCCCCTGCATCATCGACTCTTGCATCTCGTCTTTTTCTGAAGCGTCTGAAAGTGCGGGCACGCCCATCACTTGGTATTTCCCTTCCGCCAAACCACGCGGAATTGAAAAATGCCCGCCGACATCTGTTTGAGCGTTCTTAAACATTCCAGCCTGGACATTGAACACCGTGATATTTCCACCAGAGACCGGCTGTCCTCCATCGGCATAGAAAACTCCTTCAATGCCTCCGCCTCCTTTTAAGAGAATCTCAACTCCATCTTTGAGATCGCCGGCAGCAAGCTCAAACGGGCCCACTTTCGCGGTAGCAAACTCAGGATGTTCAACCTGTATGGTGTGTGATCCCGCTGACAAACCTGAAAGACTGAAATTCCCCTCTCCATCTGTTTGCGTTCTTGGAATGCTCGTATCCATTCGATCTAACCACCAAGTTGCTGGATTGCCCCCACTGGGAGAAATCTGCGCTCCTGCAACGGGATCTAAACTCCCATTCATTAACACGCGGCCGCGCACGACCGCGGCAAGCGGAAGAGAAAAATCCAAAGTCGCTATTTTTCCTTCTTCAATTTCGATCTTTTGTTTTACTGCACAGAAACCTTCCGCCTTCGCAACAACAGTTAACGATCCTGGAACCAAACCGCTGAGCTCGTATTGCCCATCCTTCGATTGAAAAAACTCCGACTTCACAGCGACGGGAATCATGCCCTGCTCAAGACGAAAGGTTTCGACTTGGAATTTAGAGATCGGCGCGTTGAGGCTAGCGACTCGTACGGTTCCGGAAATGGATCCGTAGGGAAGCAGGCGCAGCTCTAAATCGCCACCGCCTGGCTTCACGCGATTCTTACTGACTTGCCCGACTCCTTCTAAACTCGCATTGACCACAAAAAGTTCGTCGGCAAATCCTTCTAAAATGAATTTCCCCTCCTGATCTGTATTTGTTTCTGGCAGTGATTCACTTGCATATAACGAAAATCGAAACTGAACTCCCCCACCGCTGTAATAATCTGGACTCGCGGCAACTCGAGCGTTGGCAATCGGCTGCCCAGCTTTATCTAGAACAATTCCTCGAATCTGATTCCCGGCATGAAGTACCAACTTCACATTGTTCACGCTTTCCCCTGTCTTCAGCGTGATAACTTCACTCATCTGCTCTTTTAAACCAGTCTTGTTCGCAATAACTTTGAAACGTCCGGAACCGAGAGATCCAAAACGAAAGGAACCGTCAGCAGCGGAGTCGGTCATGACTTCAGCTCTCATTTCTTCATGAAAAACGCCCAGTTCCGCGAATTCCCCAAATCCACCCCAAGGCACAATGACAACTTTTGCGCCCTGAACCGCATCGCCTTTTTCGTTTTGAACAGATCCTGCAATGGATGATTCTGGCTCTAGCTGCCAATTGAATTGTTCGGTCTTAAGGGCTTCGACATGAATATCCTTGGCAAGCACGGGCGCGTAACCAGAAAGACTTGAGCGCAGCAGATACTTCGACCCAATCGGAATTCCCTTAATCGCAAAACTCCCTTGAGCATCGCTTTCTACTTTTCTTTTCGTAGGAGCTTTCTGGCCACCCATTCCCATCCACATTCCTTCTGAAACTTGGCCTAGTAAAACTTGGACATGCTCTGCGTTGGAACCGTTGGGTAGGCGGACTTTGCCTTCGATCTTCCCTCCCACCTTCAGAGGAATTACTAGTTCGGAGAAAGAACCAGATTCATCCGCTGCGGCAAGGAAAGGCGTTTCCAAGTAGTGATAGTCCGAATCGATGGTGAATTTTGCTTCCTTCGGTAATTTGGGAAAAGCGATTTCGAAGCTGCCATCTGGGTTTGCGTTTGCGGAGTATTGCGATTTGTCTTCAGTCGATTCTGCTGTGATTTTTGCTGCTAGAGGCAAAGGAAACTTTCCGATCACAGTGAGTCGTCCGCGAATTTTTTGAGTAAAGCTTGCGGAGTATTCCTGGCGTGTTGAATCAGATTTAATCGCCCCTTCGTTTGCTGAAACAGCCTGAGTAGTTTCCGTTTTTGCTACCGGCTCTTGTGTAGTGCTCGCTTGAACCGTTTTCACCGCCTCTGAAATCTGCGGAGCTCTCTCTTCAGACTCCCAAAATGTCCAAAGCAAAATGCCTGCCGCAAACAATCCAAACAGAACAAAAACAACACGAGAGGAATTAGAAGAATTCATGATCACGCTCCTAAGAGGGACACTCGTTAGATTGTCGGATTCTCCAGTTCAGCGTTGCTGAACTGGAGAATCCGACAATCTAACGAGTGTCCCTCTGGAAAACATCCGTTAGGATTATTTTCCCGATGGAAAAGAAAACTCCCAAATTTGAGACCAATTCCGGTATCCCGCTTCAGGCACATTACGGTTCAAGCTCGAATCTGCCTGCACCGGGAGAGTTCCCATTTACTCGCGGCGTTTACCCGACGATGTATCGCGGGCGACTTTGGACCATGCGCCAATATGCGGGATTTGCTTCTGCCGCAGAAACCAACCGTCGATTTCGCTATCTGCTCGAGCAAGGACAAACCGGGCTTTCTGTCGCTTTCGATTTGCCCACGCAAATTGGCTACGACTCCGACCACGAGCTAGCGCAAGCAGAAGCGGGGAAAGTCGGAGTACCAATCAACTCGCTACGCGATATGGAAATTCTCTTTGAAGGAATTCCACTCGACCGGGTTTCGACTTCGATGACGATCAATGCGACCGCTTCGATTCTGCTTGCCATGTATGTGGCGCTCGCAAAACGCCAAGGCGTTCCTAAAGAAAAAATCCGCGGCACAGTACAAAACGACATCCTGAAAGAATATGCAGCACGGGGTAATTTCCGCTTTCCAGCAGATGCCTCGATGCGACTCACCGTCGACATCATGGATTTCTGCGCAAAGGAAGCCCCCAATTACAATCCGATTTCTATTAGCGGCTATCACATGCGGGAAGCCGGTTGCACCGCCGTTCAAGAAATCGCTTTCACTCTCGCCAATGGAATCGCATATGTCGAAGCCGCAAAACGTCGAGGGCTCGATCTCAACGAAATCGGATCGCGACTCTCTTTTTTCTTCAACTCACACAACGAACTCTTTGAAGAAGTGGCGAAATTCCGCGCTGCGCGACGTCTTTGGGCAAAAATCATGAAGGAGCGTTTCTCTGTCAGCGATCCCGAGGCTCAAAAACTTCGCTTTCACACACAAACCGCGGGTTCGACTCTGACTTCGGCGCAGCCTGACAACAATGTAGTTCGCGTAACGATACAAGCACTCGCAGCCATACTCGGAGGTACTCAATCTCTACACACGAACAGCCGCGATGAAGCTCTGTCTTTACCGAGCGAAGATTCCGCACGTCTCGCACTGCGTACACAGCAAGTACTTGGCTATGAAAGTGGCGTCACAAAAACTGCTGATCCGCTAGGAGGCTCTCCTTTTATCGAAGGCTTGACCGACGAGCTCGAAAAACGCGCCCGTTCGCTCATTGAAGAAATTGATCAACTAGGCGGCTCGGTTCGCGCAATCGAAGCAGGTTTCATTCAAAGAGAAATTCATAAGAGTGCACTTACTTTTCAAACCGAGATGGAAAAAGGAGAAAAGATTGTCGTCGGAGTCAATCAATTCCAAATGGAAGAGCAGCCACCGAAGATTTTTAAACCAAATCCCAAAGCTGCCGCCGAAGTACTGAAGACTCTGCATCAAACACGCAAACAAAGAGACGCCAAAAAAGTAGCAAAAACTCTCGATCGAGTAGAAAGCACCGCAAAAGGAAAAGAGAATTTGCTACCCGCGATTCTCGAATCCGTAGAGAGCTATGCAAGCATTGGGGAGATTTGCGCCAGACTAGAAAAAGTCTTTGGAAAGTACCAAGCAGAAGGAAAGTTGTTTTGATTTTGGTGCTTCGCTGGATTAAAACGGCGCCCGAATGGACAGCTGGGCGCAACTCGCGGGAGCTGCAATCCTTCGGAGCATCGCGGTCGCTCCGTTAATTATTCCCAATCCTTCTTCTCTACCCAAACCTGATCTGCAAATTGACTATTTCACTCTAGATTCAAACAACGAAATCATTCTCGCATTTTCAAATCAGGGCAGCGCAGTTGTGCCAGCGAATACTGGAAGACTTCAACTCTTTGTTGATCACGTACAGGTTGGAGATTATGCGCTAGGAGAATTGTTCGATCAGTCTTTTCGCTCGGTTGGTGGGCAAACAATTTTAAACACTACCGTGCGCGTCTCGAGATCTAGCCGACGCGTACTCGCCATCATCGATCCGTTGCGCGAGATCGACGAAGAAGATGAATTGCAAAACACCATGTCTTCTCAGCTCGACGCAGTGCCAACGAACGGATTCGATTTAGAACTTGATGCGAGTGTGATCTCTACGAATCGACTTAGAGTAACTCTGTCGAATCGAGGTAATCTCCCCAACCCTCCATTCTTTGCCGGCTTTCGAGTATGGCAAAACGGGATGCTGACAAATCGCTTTGGATATGTTCTTCCAGCAATTGCCCCTGGAGGTGGAAGTTATTCCATTACTCTGCCCCTATGGATTCTTTCTCCGACTCCAGTGAAGGTTGAGTTTCAGCCGCAAAGCACTTTGCTGAACAACTCGGATCCGGAAATCGATAACTCCAACAATTTATTCGAAGCCACGCTGAGTTACGTTTCTCCTGAATCCATCGAAGCCCTTTACCTTTCCAATCCAGTGATTCGCTCGCAGATGAACTGGGAAGGATCCATCGACTATTTGGGTTATGACTGCTGGCCCACCAGTATGAAAACCCAGCTCAAAGCAAATCTTCTGTTGCTAGAACGGGGACAAAGACTGGCTCTCGATGGACCTCCGACCATATTAGAAACCGTCGGGACCTTTTTACCGCCCTTCGGCTGGGTCTATATTCAAAACCCCTGCTTTTCCGCAGAAGACGCAAAGAAAATTTTCCTCGCCTGGGTTGCTCATTCTCTTTGGTTCGATCGACATCACAGTTGTGCCACGCCACTCGCCTCGATGGCTGCCAATCAAAGGAAGCTTTTTTTAGATTCTCGATTCATCGTTCCCAGAATTGCGGTGAATGGGCTCTATTCGTTTAATGCGGACGATTCTGATGCAACAAATGGTGCCATGAACTCGGCATCCCCATGGAATCCGCAAATCCTTTACGACTTTTTAAAACAAGCTCGGATTTTGAAGGAGACAAGACAAGACACGGTCGTCGGTATCACCGATTGGGCTCGTGCCCACCTTCGACATCATCTTCCCGACGACCCAGACGATGGATATCTAGGCAATTCGCTTCCAGAGTCCTTGCCATTTCCAGCGCCTGGCAATGATCACGTCAGCTTTTCTGGCTGTCATAGCACAAGCGGTTTTCTTTGTTCTATGATCCGGGCAGCGAATGTACCGGCACGTTATGGTTTCACTCTCGCCTCCGCTCACGGAAGATTGGAAATACCGGGATTGGTTTTTATTGGAGGCAGCCAACCGGGAGTAGGGCTTGGACATTCCGACGATGTCTATAATTCGCTTTTGCTGCCCTTTGGAGAGAGCTACGTTGAGACTAGAGATCTGTTCTATAGCTTTTCCGAGCTTTCCCAGACCATCGACCCCCCTCTCGATCTCGACTGCAACTACTCTTTGCCTTTGAACTGCAACAATGAAGAAGAACAAAGTAGCTTCAACAATCAGTTACGCACTAGAAACTTAGCGATCCAAACTCTCGCAGGCGGGCTTCTTTATCGTTATGCGCTCTACGGGGATGAGGAAATGGATGAATTTCTGACCGGCAATTTCGCACGGCCGTTTTGCCCGCCTAGCGAACGCACACAAATCATCGGAGAGATTCACAATAAAATCGTTCAATTGGGTGATGGTGATTACGATTCCGGACGTGACCGAGTCGTTCAACAGCACTCTCTCTTCGCTCACAGGAAGGCTCCAACGATTATTGCCCCTGCAGGAGAAAATCGGGCGCCTCGATTCAATCAAAACCCAGCGCAGGGATTTGTACTTACCGATATGTCCTTGCCTGCCAATATGTGGATTCAATTCTCTTACCGCGCAGAAGATCCAGACGGAGATAACTTGGTCTATGGAGCTAGGGATTTGCCTGCTGGTTCCTATCTACTGCCAAACCCAAATGGACCCGGTCGTTTATTTCGCTGGCATATTGGAAACCAACAAGGCGTGCACAAAATCGTCTTCCTCGTTCGTGATGGCCAAGGCGGCACGAGTGAGCAAACTGTGGTGATCCGGGTTTATTAAACAATTCTTCTGGTAGAATCCTCCCCCTTCAAAAGCAAGTAAGGAGGAAGCCATGTTTCAAGGAATCCACCATATCGGTATTGCTGTTACAGACTTAACCACTGCAAAAACTCTGTACGGCAATGTGTTGGGTCTTCGAGAAGGCCCAGAAGATCTCGTGCCCGAGCAAGGGGTGCGGGTCAAGATTTTCTATGCTGGCAATGTAAAAATCGAATTACTCGAGCCACTAAACCGCGAGACACCTGTGGGAAAATTTATCGGAAAGCGCGGGCCTGGCATACACCATATCGCTTATAAAGTAGACAACATCGTGAAAACTTTGGCCACCCTCAAAGCCGACGGAACCGAACTGATTGACGAGAAGCCTCGCAAGGGCGCACACGGAACCAAAATTGCCTTCCTCCACCCTTCTTCCACTGGAGGAGTGCTGACCGAGGTCGTGGAAGACCATCCGGAGAACCGCTAATGTCGGAATCGAGTATTGAAAAATTAAGAAAGATGCGCGATCAGTCCCGCGCCGGAGGCGGTGCAGAACGAGTCGCCGCTCAACATGAAAAAGGCAAACTGACTGCACGCGAGCGTATTGAGCTGTTGCTCGATGACGGCTCTTTTGTGGAGTACGATCCGTTCGTCACCCACAAATGCCGCGACTTTGGGATGGATGGGAAGAAAATCCTGGGCGACGGCGTGATCACGGGATATGGAACCATCGACGGGCGCATGGTGTTTGTCTACTCCCAAGACTTCACTGTTTTTGGGGGCTCTCTTTCGGAAACTCATGCCGCCAAGATCTGCAAAGTGCTCGATCAGGCCATGAAGGTTGGCGCTCCCGTTATCGGACTCAACGATTCCGGTGGAGCGCGAATTCAAGAGGGCGTCGTTTCTCTAGGCGGCTATTCGGACATTTTCCTACGCAATACTCTCGCATCGGGAGTTGTTCCTCAGATCAGCGCAATTCTGGGACCTTGCGCAGGTGGCGCTGTTTATAGTCCAGCGATCACCGATTTCATCGTGATGGTGGAAAAAACTTCCTATATGCACATCACTGGCCCAGACGTTCTCAAGACGGTCACGCATGAGGAAGTCACGAGCGAAGAGCTTGGTGGAGCCTCTGTACATAATATGAAGAGCGGGGTTGCCCACTTTTCTACTAGAGACGATCGGGAATGTACGGCGTTAATCCGGGATTTGATGAGTTATTTGCCTTCGAATAACGCGGAAGATCCTCCCCGCAATGAACCTACGGATTCTCCAGATCGCCGCGATCCTAAGCTCAATTCGATTATTCCGGCGGAATCCAATAAACCCTATGACATGAAGGAAGTTGTGAAGCTCATCGTCGATGACGGGCGATTCCTCGAAGTGCAGGGCGGCTGGGCGCGCAATATTTTGGTCGGCTTCGCCAGATTGGGAGGCATGGTGGTTGGGATTGTCGGCAATCAGCCTTCGATTTTAGCGGGCTGTCTTGACATCGATGCCTCGATCAAAGGGGCTCGCTTCGTCCGATTCTGTGATTGTTTCAATATCCCGATTGTCACCTTTGAAGATGTACCCGGCTTCTTGCCCGGAACCGCGCAGGAGTATGACGGAATCATTCGACATGGCGCCAAGCTGCTCTATGCCTATTGCGAAGCCACTGTTCCTAAACTCACGATCATTACTCGCAAAGCCTACGGCGGCGCTTATTGCGTCATGGCCAGCAAACATATTCGTTCCGATTTGAATCTCGCTTGGCCCAGCGCTGAAATTGCCGTGATGGGCGCTGAAGGTGCGGCAAAAGTGATTTTCCGCAAGGAAATCAGTTCAGCAAAAGATGCCAAAAAAGAAGAAGCCGCGCGAATCGCCGATTACAAAGAGAAGTTCTATAACCCCTACGATGCAGCCGCTCGCGGTTATGTCGACGATGTGATTGAACCTTCGGAAACTCGGCCCCGATTGATCTCTGCACTGAATCTTCTACGGGGCAAGCGGGACACAAACCCACCCAAGAAGCACGGGAATATTCCTCTCTAAAATTATTTGAGATTTCCTATTTTTCCCTAAAGAACAGGCCTTTATACGATCGATAAAGGCCTGTTCATACTAATCTATTGGGAAAGGGAAATAATATGGGGACTTCGCCGGTCGACAACAGTTTTCAACATCTGAACACGATTCAAAACAACATTCTCGGAAACACAAAACGCCTTGCTTCCGGCAAAAAACAAACTGCCGATGATCCTGCAGGGCTCGCTCAGGCCGATCGGCTTGAGGTGCAATCGCGCGGCCTCTCTCAGGCGCTACGCAATGCAGACAGCGCGCGTGGCGTAATCGACACGGCTGCTAGCGGAACGGCTGCGGCGCACGAGTCGATTTCAAAAGTCAAGGAATTGACCCTTCAATTCAAACAAGCAAATGCAACGGATAAAGAAATCATCCGAGAGCAGATCCAGTCCGAGCTCGAGAACATAGATAGTATTTCCAATCAAAAGGGGCCTGACGGCAGACAGCTTCTGAACAATACAGACTCCCTGGAACTACAAGTGGGAGACGAAAGCGGAGACGTGGTCTTCGTCAATGGGTCTGACATTTCGACAGAGGGATTGAGTCTAGACGCATTCGATCCAGAAGATGCTGACGCTCTAGACAAGCTCGACGCTGCGGGAGATACCGTCGCGCGAGCTGAAGCTAGATTGGGCACTGCGGACAAACGCATGGATTTCATCAGCAACAATTTATCGAATCGAGTTCAGGCCTTGGAATCCGCTCGCTCGCGCATCGAAGATGTTGACTACGCACAAGAGCTTGCAGAGAAAACTAAGTTAGAAATTCTTTCCCGCCAGGGCATTGCGGTGCAAGCCCAGGCCAATCTCTCGGCAGGCACCTTGCAATCCATTTTGCAGCCCAGGCGCTAACCCTGTAAAAAACTCAATCTCGATGCTATTTTCTTAGGCCTTTATGGCCTTCAAGAAACTACTTATCGCAAACCGTGGGGAAATCGCACTCCGAGTCATCCGCAGCTGCCGGGAGATGGGTATTACAACGGTTGCCGTCTATTCCGAATCCGATCGCACGTCTCTGCACGTAAGAATGGCGAGGGAGGCTTACCCGATCGGGCCTTCTCCAGCACGAGAGTCCTATTTGCGCATCGATAAGATCGTTGATGTAGCCAAAAAGGCTGGCGTCGATGCCGTTCACCCTGGCTATGGCTTTCTCTCCGAGAACCCGGAATTTGCCAAAGCCTGTGCCGACGCAAAAATCACCTTTGTTGGTCCAACGCCAGCGACTATGCAGGCAGTGGGCGACAAAATCGAAGCGAAACGCGCCGCAAAAAAAGCTGGTGTACAAGTTGTCCCTGGCCCGGTGGATCCCATCGGAGATCCCGTAGAGGCGAGCACTGAGGCAAAGAAAATTGGCTATCCCGTTGTTCTAAAAGCCGCCGCGGGTGGCGGTGGACGCGGGATTCGCGTCGTGCGCGAGGAAAAAGAGTTTGAATCTGCATTCCGTACGGCAAGTGGTGAAGCCAAAGCCGCTTTTGGTGACGGCAGGCTCTATCTGGAAAAATATCTAGATCGTCCTCGACACATTGAAGTACAGATTCTTGCCGATCGTCACGGAAATACGGTAGCACTCGCCGAAAGAGAATGCTCAATACAACGACGACATCAAAAACTGATTGAAGAAACCCCCTCGCCAATTGTGGATGAAAAAACTCGCGCTCAATTACAAGACTCCGCCATTCGCATTGCCAAGGCTACTGGTTATGTAAACGCGGGGACGGTGGAGTTTCTCTACGCCGGGGGGCAGTTCTACTTCATTGAAGTGAATGCGCGCCTTCAAGTAGAGCACCCGATTTCCGAAATGGTGACCGGCATCGATCTCGTTCGTGAACAAATCCGAATCGCCTCAGGAGAAAAGCTCTCGATCAAACAAGATCAAACAACTCCTCGTGGGCATTCCATTGAAGTGCGGGTCAACGCAGAGGACCCCACTAAAAACTTCATGCCTTCGACAGGAACGATTGTGAATCTTCGATTCCCCGGAGGACCTTGGGTACGAATTGATTCTGCTCTTTATCGCGGGCAGGTGGTAACGCCTTTCTATGACTCGATGCTAGCGAAAGCGATTGTTTGGGCAGAAGACCGACAGGCCGCCATTTTGCGTATGGAACGCGCGTTGCGGGAATTTTATGTCGGAGGCGTGCGCACCGGTGTTCCTTATGCGTTGCGTGTGCTGAAGGATGCTTCTTTCCGAAAAGGAGAGTTCGATACGCATTATTTGGAACGATTCAAACCCTCGCTTGCCAACCCAGAATCCGAAGAAGCCGCAGCTATTGTCTCCGCCGTTCACCGGCATTTGCGACGAAGACGTCGCTCTTTGAAAATCGGTGGCGGTAAAGAAGGATCAGGAGTTTCCCCCTGGGTGCTTCAATCAAGACTCGAGCGATTGCGAGGGAGAGCGCGATGAAATACTTCGTAAAGGTCAACGAGCAGAGAGAAATCGAAGTCCATCTCGAAGAAGTCGAAGGCAAGCTCTTCGCTCGAATCGGCAATGAAAAGCGACATCTCATCAATTACGCAGAAGTAGACGGACTCGGCCAATACGCCGTTTCAGTCGATCAACGTTCTTATGCCGCTTCGATTGATGGAGAGTTAGGAAAGTACACAGTTGGTCTCGCAGGTGAAGTATTTCAAATCAAACTTGAAGACGAACGCGAGCGCGCGGCCGAATTACTTACAAGGGGCCCAGCAACCGGAGGTGTTCGCACGATTCCTGCATTAATGCCTGGAATCATTGCAAAACTGATGGTTCAAGAGGGCGACACCGTCACCGCAGATCAACCCTTGCTCATTCTCGAAGCGATGAAAATGCAAAATGAAATTCGTGCCGATGCGCCGGGCAAGGTGCAGAAAATTCATGTCAAAGCGGGACAGGCTGTCGGCGGCGGGGATGTGTTGATCACGATTGTTGGATCTGAGAATTAAGGCGCCGCGTGCGAGGCGGTTCTTAGTTCAGGTTCAGGCGCGCTAAGCTTTAGCGATTCCCAAGGCGAGCTAAAATGCTGCACAATTTTGTGCTCGAGATAAGGAAGACAAAGTCCTGCCGTGTAATGTCCCGTCGGCAACCAAACTCGAGTTGGCTTTCCTAACAAACTCCAAAGCATGTCAGAAGACTCTCTAGGAATAACCGTGTCGTAACGAGCGGAGATCATCAGTACGCCACGCGAATCCACGTAAGGCGCCAGTTCAGCCGGATCCGAAAGAAATTGCTCACGAAACTCTTCCGCAATTTCTTCGGGCGTTAGCGATTCTCGAAGTCTACGAAAACTAAGATAGTCGAGCACTTTCTCTTCCTGAGAGCGCAAGAGAATTTCAGGCACATTGCAGCCAGGAAGAATCAAAACCGATTTTGCGATGCGCGGGTCAACGGCTTGAAGAATTGTGCCGAGCATTCCACCCATGCTGACCCCGACAACTCCAATTTTTTGATGGTCGACTTCGGAGCGCTCGCTGACCCAATCGATAAAGGCACGATAGCGGGACACGGTCTCGCGAGCCATTTGTTCGAGATCTGCGCCACGTTGCCGTGGAGAAAGTACTTCTCCCGGTCTTTCAAGAAAGGCCGCGACTACGCCGTGTTGAGCTAGATTTCGGCAAATCAACCGAGGTAAGAGATAACTTCCATCGAGATAGGGCAGCACAAGCCCGAAGGGGGCATCCTTAGCTCCGTGAGGAATGTAGTACTCAAAAGGCACCGAGAGCCCGTCGATTCCACGGAACTCGCCCCAGCGTCGGGTATATCTCTCGTAACGTTTCTCGCGAAAAAAATCGATCGAGGCGGGCAGAATCGGATGTTCGAAGCGTTTGGCAATTTCTTCAGGAAGCGGCAACGCAGGGCGAGGTGGCGCTGCAGGAACAACTGTGCAAGCATTCAAGAAGAGCGCTACGCCTAAAAACAAAACTGTCCGAGCCCAGAAGAAAGGACTCGGACAGTTTTGAAACTTCATAAAACTTCTAAAAACGACGTTCTAAATAGGCGATGACCCCAACCGTTCGTTCTCGTTTCGGAGCTTCTGGGAACGGAATCTCCCCAGTCAGGCTTTCTCCGCAAATACCGGTTCCGCCAATCACGCGAATCACGGTCGTCCCATCAAGCCTTCTTTGAACACCAAGCAATAGTTTGTGATCGTCTTCCAGATATCTCTGGGAGGCTTTGGCAAACCAAGTGAATCCTTGCCATTCTGTACGGCAGCGCACCCAAGCTTCGCGCAACTCCGCTCGGGCTTCAAAAGGTCCAAACACATATCGCGCACGGAGAATTTCTGCGGGGCTATCGGAGTCTTGTAACTCGCTCCAATCCGGACCCAAACTCAACGTTCCACCTTCAGGCGTCTGCTGTTCAAGAGCACCACCTAGAAGGGCTAGAGCAAAACGCAACGGCTCTTCACGCCAGTTTTTGAGCTCTTCGATGAGACGGCTGCCAAGATCACTATGCTTCACAGAATCGCGTAGTGCCGAACGGAACAAGCGATCTGCACGATTTTGCGCATAAAAACTACGTTCAGGAGAAAACGGGTCTCCTAATTCTGCAACAAGCGCCAGATCGTCTCCTCCTGAATATCGCATCGGGGAAGAGTCGAGTATGTTTCGCAAATCGCTTTTCCACATGTCTTGAGAGCTTGCATGAAAACCATCCACAAGCTGATGCCAAAAGCGCGTATCGCTCAACTGAGAATCGAAGCGACGATTCGCAGACTCAACTCCCGATTCAGAAAAAGAAATCGGGGCGTAATGAGACAAGAAAGTCGAAATCTCGACATCGCGAACGGGCTCGGAAGAAATCGTTTCGATTTTGACAATACCGCCGAGCTCGTGAGCGCTGGGCGCGCTAGCCAGTGAAAGCGTGCTCAAATCGTTTCGATCACTCCAAGAAACACTACGAACGGAATCGTATGCCCTGGGAAGCAAATCGGAGGAATAAGCCGGCGAGGCAACTCGAATACCAAGCTGTGCTTGGAAAGCGGATTTTTTCGGGAGAGGACTTGAGGAAAGGTTTGGTGAATCCATACCTGGTGCTACACAGCCCAAGCACGTTGCAACAAACAAGATGTATATTCTGCCAAACTTCATTGTCTTCGCTTCCTAGCTCCTCACCCGCGCATCCGGGCTCAGGCCAGGTTCTCCCTTACTTCAACTATACTCCACTGCTCCCGATGCAATGGCTTTTTGCTGCTAGCTATTTCGGCTCTTTTTGATGCGGGAAATGAGTCCTTTTTGGGGTCGGAGTTGCGAAATGGAAGGCGAAGATTTTTGAGAGCTATAAGGGATTGATTTCCATCAGGTTAGGAATGTCTCGGCAATTTAGACTTTTGCTGAGAAAGAGACTCCAAAAGCTGGCATGGAGAAAAGCGACTTCCTAAATTATTTTTAAATTTATTGAGTTTTTCGTGTATTTTCGAGAATCCTTCGGCCTCTGCGAAACGAAGCACCCCTCCACGAAAAGGGGCAAAGCCAAATCCCATCACCGATCCCAAGTCGACATCATCGGCCGAGTCTGCGACTTTCTCTTCAAGGCAGCGCAACGCTTCGTTGACGATCGGCAAAACTAAACGATCAATAATCTCTTCTCTGGAAATCTTCCTCTGAGCAGAAAGGCCAAGTATTTTCCCAACCTGCGGATCGTCGAGCCTTTTACCTTTTTGATGTAAATAAAATCCAGCCCCACTTTTCTTGCCTTTTCGCCCCGCTTCTAGCAAACGATCCAAATGCGACGGCGCTTTCATGCGATCGCCAAACGCCGCCAACATGGTTTTCCCTGCAGAGCTCGCGATATCGAGTCCCACTTCGTCAAGAAGAGTGATTGGTCCCATCGGCATGCCAAAAGATTCTGCTGCTGCATCAATTTCTCGCATCGGTACGCCCTCTCCTAAAAGATGCGCCGCCTCATTGAGATAAGGAGCGAGAATTCGATTGACCAAGAAACCAGGCGAATCCTTCACAACGACCGGGAATTTACCGAGCCTAACTGCAAGCGCTGCGGAGCGCGCAACCACTAAAGAATCCGTTTTTTCTCCGCGCACAATTTCAACGAGTGGCATTTTGTCGACTGGATTGAAGAAATGTATCCCTACCACTCTCTGTGGATGAGGCAATTCCTTCTGCATCTGCGACACCGAAAGCGAACTCGTATTGGTCGCGAGAATTGAATCCGAGGAAAGTTCGCTCGCGACTTGGCGGAAAACCGCATTTTTGATTTCTATCTTTTCAGCGACTGCCTCGATGACTAATTCCGCGGGCTTCAAACTCGCCGGAGTAATCGCAGGAATCAATCGATCGAGATTCGCCTGCATTTCCGTCGCGCTCAATCGTTTCTTTTTCACACGCGATTTGAAAAACCCTCGAGCCTGTTCAATCCCCTTCGAAACAAAATCCGGATTGAGATCGCGCAAACGTGTAGTGATTCCTTTATCCACCATCGCAATGGCGATGCCTGCGCCCATGACTCCAGCGCCAACCACTGCGGCCTGGGTGATCGGTGCAGAATTTTCTGCCGCTGATGCCGCGCGTTTCGATTTTTCTGTCAGGAAAAACAGATGAACAAGCGATTTGCTTTCTGGCGACACAATCAGTTTGCCAAGTAATCGCGCTTCGTTTTCAAGACCTCGCTCGAGACCAGACCCTAAACCAAATACAACCGAATCAATCGCCGCGAGCGGAGCGGGATATTTCCCCTTTGTTTCTTTTTGTACTTGCTTGCGCGCTTGCGAAGCCGCGAAGGATCGCAATAAGGGATTGCCTTCAAACCAAGCTCGAAATCCATTGCGAGGCGATTTAGAAATCTGCCCCAAAGCGAGCGCGCCGGCATATTGAAGCAAATACGCAACGGGTACAACTTCATCAATCAATCCTGCCTTCATCGCAGGAATCGGTTCGTACATTCGTCCAGTGAGAATTGCCTGTAGAGCTCCGGGCATTCCGATTAATCGCGGCAGTCTCTGCGTTCCTCCAAAACCGGGAAGAATGCCGAGTTTTACTTCTGGTAATCCAATTCGCGTTTTCTCGTGATCGGAGCCCACACGATAACGGCAGGCAAGCGCAAGTTCGAAACCCCCACCAAGACAAGGGCCGCCAATCGCTGCAACTGTAGGAAAAGGCAGTTTTGAAATTCGATGGAAGATCATCTGCCCTTTACGAGCCAATTTTTCCCCTTCTGCCGAATCGGTCACATCGCGAATCGATTCAATATCCGCCCCTGCAGCAAACATCTCGTCGCGACAACCGCGAATGACAAGTCCCTTCACCGAAGGATTGGATTCCAAGCGAGCGATTTCTTTCTCTAAATTGTCGATGAGCTCGTGAGTGAGAACGGTGACTTTCACTGCGGCATCGCCAAGAGTTAAAACGGCGAGACCTTTCGAGTCGATTTGGGCGCTCACGCTGCTCGATTTCTCTGTCATTTTCTCTCCAGCAACAGAGCGCCGCCTTGTCCTCCACCAATACATAGAGTGGCCAAGCCAACAGAAAGATTCTTGCGTTTCATTTCGAGAAGCGCGGTGAGTACCAAACGTGAACCCGTCGCACCGACTGGATGCCCAAAAGCAATTGCGCCGCCGTGTACATTCAGTTTTGCTCGATCGATGACACCCAACTCTTGATCCAAACCCAATTCCTTCTTCGCAAATTCTTTGGAAGCGAAAGCACGCTCACAAGCAATCACTTGCGCCGCGAAGGCTTCATTGAGTTCAACGAGATCAACCTGTTTCATCGTGTAGCCGGTTTGTTGAAACAGTTTTGCCGTAGCGTAAACAGGACCCAGACCCATTTTGCGTGGATCGAGTCCGGCATAGGCATGATCGCGCAAGAATCCCAAGGGCTCGATCCCTAAGGATTTTGCTTTTTCTTCAGAGCAAACAAGTAGTGCGACGGCTCCATCGGTGAGTTGGCTCGCATTTCCAACTGTAACGGTGCCATGACGACGATCAAAATAAGGTTTCAACTTTCTCAGAGCTTCAATGTTCTGATCCGTGCGATGACCATTGTCTGCAGAGACCGGAATCGTCTTTCCTTTCTCCTGCGCGTAGACCGCACAAACTTCCTCGACAAAACTGCTAGTTCGATAACCATCCGTAACACGCTGATGACTTTCTAAAGCGAATTGATCTTGCTCGTCGCGCGTGACTCCGAATTCGCGTGCCAGCACCTCTGCCGTCATGCCCATAATCATTCCACATGTGGCATCGGTGAGACCTTCGACCACAGCAATTCGCGGAGCGAGAAATCGCGGGCGGAAAGAAAGGAAAGTTCCGAGCTTTTGGCCAATAGAACGCGATTTCATCAAACGCTCAAAAAAGGCCGTGAGCTCAGTGCCCATGATGAGTGGATAATTCGACATCGACTCTGTACCGCCGACGAGAAATAGCTCTCCACGGCCCGCTTCGAGACGAATTTGTGCTGAGGTGATCGATTCAAAAGCAGAAGCGCAATTGCGCTGTACCGTCATCGCGGTGACTTCTTGGGGAATTCCCGCCCGCAAGGCAATCACGCGAGAAATGTTCGCTTCTGTAGAAGAGGGACCGCCGCAACCGAAAATAACTTCATCGATCTCTGAAGCATCGATCGGAATTCGCGCAAGCAATTCCCGAGTTACGGCAACGCCTAGATCCGACGCAGAGAGTGAACGCAGCGAAGAACCTGCTTTACAGAATGGGCTGCGCACCCCTCCCAAAACCGCCAATCTTTTCAAATGACTCCCCTAACCTAATCCTTTGTTTCTATTTCGGTCGACGATCGAGAAAACGCTTCTCCTTTATTTCGGATTCCATGCCGAGTCGCTGAAGCAGTTCTTTCAAGGGAATCACTTCCATGCGGTTTGGAGCAATTTCGACAATCGAAACCATTTTCTCGCGAACCTGTTTCTTTATTGATTCCACATCCGCGCCCTCCGCCAGTGAGAGCCACACGATGATTTGATCCAAGCCCAAGGGATCATCTTTCTCTTTGCAAAGCTCAATCTGCCATTCTTCGATTTCTTTGAACATGCCCAAAATCGCGGCGAGTTCATCGAGGCTGACCAAGGTGCCCTTTATCTTGGTGAGATTAAGACCGGTATTATTGGAAGCGCGAGAGAGACTGGATGAAATTCGAGGTACTGTGCGCCCACAATAGGAACAGGGATCCCAACGAATTCCTCCTTTTACAAGATCACCCGTGCGATAGCGCAGCACAGTAGAGCCACGTCCATCTAGGCTTGTGAAAACAAGTTCGCCATCCTCTCCATCTTTTTTACTTTCCCCAGTTTTTGGATCGATGACTTCGAAATAACAAAGATCCGGATAAAGGTGATAGCCGCTCGATTCTCCATGAGGAGTTGGGCACTCAACAAAGGCCATGCGCGCTTCAGTAAAACCGTAAGTCCCGAAAATCCTCACTTGCGATGCACCCATACCACCAAGCACTTCGAGCATTTTCTCGCGCATGCCTGGAGGGATTTTTTCTGCTCCTAATATGATGGTTTTCACAGAAGCAAATTTGACCCCACTCGCTTTCGCCTCGCGCAGGCAGTGATAGACGAATCCGGGCATTCCCATAATGCTGTCTGCTTGCAATCTTTCGATTGCACGGATATTGCCTGCGGTGCCCAGAACTTTTCCCCCACCCGTTCCTAAAATAAAAACTCCAGCCGCAAATCCTGCAAAACTCACCTGCCAGAAGGCCAAGTGCGGGGCATAGGGAAACATGTTGACCGCGCGAGTCTCCAAAGAAAGCTGAGAAACCTCTAACATGCGTTTGCCACTTTCTTCCAAGTTGCGCAGATCGTATTGCGAATAGACAAAAGAAACCGGAGCGGCGGAACGACCTGTGGTGAAGGTTACAAAAATCGGCCGGTACTCCCATTCGAGCTTTTGCTTTGCGCCCGCACTTCCAGCGAATAAGAGTGGCAGCTTCGCAGAAAGAGGCCAGTGCTTCGAAATCAGCTCCTTATTGGGCTGCAAAATGAAATCCCTAAACTTGGTCGGGTGCTCTGGGGTAGGCAAAAGATCGGCCTTACTCGTAAAAGGAATCGCTTTGAGATCCTCGACGTTGCGGATTTTTCGAACATCGATACGGTTTTTTTCGAAGAGCGCTCGATAGAAGGGAGAAAAAGGGTTAATTTGCCTTTGTAGGAACGTCTGTAGTTTGACGTTTTGCAATTCCCGGATATCTCGGGCGGGGAGTCGGGAAAGAACGTTCCAAGAAATTTTGCCCATGAATTAAATATAGATAGCGTCGCGCACCGATATAGGGCGTGGCGGTCCACAAAACAAATGATTTCTTCTACTACAAATACTTCAGTACTCAGTGCAGCCGAGATGATCCGTCGCAAGACTCCCAAAAAAATCACCCTTGTGTTGGGTGGCGGAGGCATGCGCGGCATTGCTCACATCGGTGTACTAAAGGCGCTCAAACGCCTGGGCATCGAGGTTGACGAGATTATTGGCACCAGCATGGGCAGTGTCATTGGAGCGCTCTATGCCGCCGGTCTCTCCACAGATCAAATGGAAGAAATCATTGGCGATATTTCAAAGAGCGAATACTTCAAATCCAATCTCTTTAAGGTATTCCTGAAATTCGGCCGCGTCGCCAATATCTATAAAGGAGAAAACTTCCACGCCTTTCTCAAACGCGTTTTACCCATTCATGAATTTGGCAAACTAAAGAAACCATTTTTCTGCAACACAATTTCTCTCGAGACGGGCGCGAACATTTTCTGGGGACTTTCTCAGCTCAGCGACATTTCGGTACCAGACGCCGTGTACTCTTCTTGCGCTCTACCAGGAGTGTTTGAGCCGCTAGAGAAAAATGGGCAGCATTACATCGATGGCGGAATCGGAGATTCTTGCGCGATTCGATTTGCGAAGGCGCGTGG
>CAZMYG010000003.1:0-7639 GCA_964570465.1 uncultured Planctomycetales bacterium | reverse complement strand
ACAGGAGCGATCACTCTGGGGAATTTGTGAGCCGAACGCCTTGGGTCATCGCTCATCGCGGGGCACCAACTCTCGCGACCGAAAATACTCTCTCGTCTTTTGAAGAGGCAATTCGTCTAGGTGTAGAAGCGATCGAACTTGATATTCATCTCACCAAGGATGCGCGTTTGATTGTTCATCACGATGAAAAACTAGGCCGCACTGTTGAAGGGAAAGAAAAGATTTCCGCCTGCACTCTTGCTGAACTCAAACAACGCCGGATCGTCAACGCTGCTGATTCAGAACGCATCCCCACTCTAGAAGAAGTTTTCGATCTCTGTCGCGGCAAATGTCATCTCATTGTCGAAGCAAAATCAAAAACGTCCGCGTCACCTCTTTTTGCTCGGGCGATTGTCAATGTGCTTCGTGCTCGATCCACTCCAGAAGACACAACCTTAATTTCTTTTTGTCATCCTCTACTGGCACAAGTGCGCGAGCTCGATACTAAAATCACCATAGGTCCAAGCTTTGAAAAGAAGCACCGCGCAAAAACAGGATTGAAACTTCATCCAGCCGCCGTCGTGATGAATCATCGCATCGTCGATGTCGCGCAATTGAAAGACTATCAGGCAGAAAAAATTTTGACTTGGGTCTACACAGTAGACGAACCCAAAGAATGGAGGCGGCTCACCGGTTTAGGAGTCTCCGGCATTATCACGAATCGGCCGGATCTTTTTTCTGTTTGAAATACTCGGATAACGGTCCTTTGAACTCTTCAAGTTCTCGCTGCGTTTTTGCTGCATCTTCCGCAGAACTTGCATTTCCATGGATCACGGAAGGTCCTTCCTCAGAATTTTTGCTGTTCTGCTGAAAACCATCTCGCCCAAAACGGAAGGACTGCCAAAAGACAAAAGGATTACCGCCTCGCGTTGCATGTCGGATTCGAACAGACCAAAGTTCCTGAGTCGCGCTCAGCCAAATGAAAGCGCCCGTTACAAAATAAATCCAACCGGGAGTGAGGAAAAAAGCTCCTACACAAAGCGCCACACCAAAGAGCCGGCCAATGCGCACGGCGATCTCCGTTGATCTCAAGAAATCATTCCGAAACCCCAAAAGCGCGCGAAGCACTCGCCCCCCATCCATAGGAAAAGCAGGAATCATATTGAAGCCGCCAAGCGCCAGATTGATCCACCAAGCGACAGAGACCCAATGTAGTGAGGACTCCTGCATGACAAAGGGAGTGAGCAACAGCGCAATGGTGAAATTGACTCCCGGACCTGCCACAGCAATTGGCAATTCGATTTTTGGATCGTTTGGAAAATCTACAAAACGCGCCATGCCTCCCAAAGGCCAAAACGTGATATCGAGTACTTTCACCCCGTAACGCCGAGCCACGAGAGAATGCCCAAGTTCGTGCACGAGTACAGAGCCCCACAAAATCCCAAGAGGAATCAGTTTTTCCCAACCCGTAGCGCCCCAAATGGGTTGATCCCCAAAAAGAACCAAGCCAATTAAAACGAGAAAGAGCAGGTGAACGCGTATGTTCACTCCAAAAATTCGGCCAATTTGAAAAGCAGAAAACATATGGGCACTCGTATTTTCGAACTCTCAATTTATCATAGTTTCTCTTTTCTCTTGGGACGGAATGAAATCAAAACCAACTCGTTGGGTCATTGGTAAAGCACTGGAAGGCATCGGCATGGTGATCGTGCTGGTGGGACTTTTTTACTCCGTGGAAATGGGCTTCAAAGAAGAAGGACTCAAATCCATGACCGTGGAATTCGTTGGATTGGGAATCGGGGGAAGTTTGTTTTTGATCGGTTATTTCTTGGAGCGCGGCTTGCGTGAGTAGTTTCGAGCGCCTCAAAGCAAAATACAAAGATCGCGAGCTGGCTGGCTATTATCGGGAGCGTTTCACGCACGGAGGCCGTAAGCGCAGCACAGACTATATTTGGAAAGTGTTGCAGAGCGTTGTCGGTCACGAGAAGAAAACCTTAATCGACATTCCCTGCGGTACAGGTCGTTTTGCCTTTCCTTTTGCAGAAGCGGGACATCGCGTTTTTGCAGCAGATTATTCCAATGAAATGCTGCATGAGGGTTATTCGCGAAAAAATGGAGTCTCGCCGTCCTTTCTGCGTTGCGATATCCGCAAACTTCCTTTTCCTGATCGCAGTTTTGATATTGCGGTTTGCATTCGACTCTTTCATTTACTCCAGCCAGAGGAACGAGTTGAAGCGATGCGCGAATTGCGTCGCGTTGCGCGCGACAAAATCGTCGTCGTCTACTATCCAAGACACACAATTAAGCAATTGACTCGCTGGGTTCGTTGGAAATTGGGAATCATCCCGCAACCGCGGACACGTTTTTATCCTTGGAAAAAAATCCAAGAAGAAATCACCTCTGCAGGTTTGCAGGTCGAAGCCGTTCGTCCCGCCTGTCGTTGGTTTATTGATGACTGGATTATCGTGGCTCGCTGAGGAAAAATTTTGGCTCCACTATTTATTGCGTTTGTATTTATTGGGTTCGTCATCACTATCGCGATCGCGATTTGGGGATATCGAGCGAAGAAAAAACGAGAGCAAACTCTAATCGCCTGGGCCGTGTCGAACAAATTCAGTTTTTCCTCTGAGAAGGAATATGACATTGATGCCCGATACCCCTTATTCGAATGTCTTCAGCGCGGGAACAATCGCTACGCCTACAACCGCCTGGCCGGAGAATGGAAGAAGAAGTCTTTTTTTGCTTTTCATTATCACTATGAAACTTACTCCACCCGCTCCAAAGGGCGACGGCAAACTCATCACCATTATTTTTCTGCGCTGATTTTTACAAGCCCGATTCCTCTAAAACCTCTTTTCATCCGTCCTGAGAACTTTTTAGATCGCGTGACAGAATTTTTCGGTGCGGATGACATCGATTTTGAATCGACAGAATTCAGTCGACGTTTTTATGTGAAATCTCCCGACAAACGCTGGGCCTTTGATGTATTGCATCAAAGATGTATGCAACTTTTGCTGGATTCCCAAAATTACTACATTGAATTCGAAGGCGGACATGCCATCGCCTGGCGACAGGGAACCTTTGCTCCGCCAGATTTCGAGAACGGACTGAATTTGCTGCATGGCATTTTTGAACAAATGCCGGAGTATCTTCTGCGCCAGCAAAAGGGAGGAATGTAACGATGCCAGCTCTTTGGATTTCTCTTGGAGTTCTGCTTGTTCTGAGTCTTTGGATTGCCGCGATGTATAACCGACTCGTGCGCGCGAGAAATCATTGCAATGAATCTTGGTCTGGAATCGATACCGAACTCAAGCGCCGCTACGATCTCATTCCGAACCTGGTGCAAACCGTGAAAGGCTACGCCTCACACGAAAACAGCGTGATCGAATCCGTCGTCCAAGCGCGCGCTCGCGCCGTCGCTTCAAACGGCTCACCCGCCGCGCAAGCCAAAGATGAGAATGCTTTGATCGGAACCCTCCGTCAGCTTTTTGTCGTCGTCGAAAACTATCCGCAGCTCAAGGCAAACGAAAACTTTCTCAAACTACAAGGTGAACTTTCCAACACCGAAGATCGCATCCAAGCCGCGCGCCGTTTCTACAATGCCAATGTTCGAGATCTCAACGTTCAAATCGAAACTTTCCCTTCGAATGTGATTGCAGGCATGTTTCATTTCTCTCAGAGAGAATTTTTTGAGATCGAAAACGCCGCGGCAAAGTTGCCGCCTTCCACAAATTTTTAACAAATTTCTGCTTTCACAATTTTTCCCCGTTACGTTTTTCGATTTTTCCGTCTTTGTTTCTGGAAATGGGCGTTCGTCCCATCTCCAGAAAGAACTGTTCATGAAAAAGTCACAAGTACAAGTATTGTTGCCGCTTCCAGAAAGGGTTGAGCAGAAAATCGTCCAATTGCGAGGTCAACGGGTCATCCTAAGCATTCACCTCGCATCGCTGTATGGAGTAGAACCTCGAACCTTGATCCAAGCAGTAAAACGCAATCTCTCGCGTTTCCCCGAAGACTTCATGTTTCAACTTAGCTCCAAAGAGTTTGAAAACTTGAAATCACAATTTGTGATTTCAAGTTGGGGAGGTATGCGCCGCGCCAACCCTTATGCATTTACTGAACAAGGAGTCGCCATGCTCTCTAGCGTTCTTCGCAGTCCCAAAGCCGTTCGAGTAAACATCGAGATCATGCGAGCCTTCGTCAAACTTCGGCAAATTCTCGCAACACACGCGGACCTGGCACGAAAAATTGAAGAGCTCGAGAAAAAATACGATTCGAGGTTTCATATTGTTTTCAAAACCATTCGAGACATTCTTGCCTTCGATGCCACTACCAAGAAAAAGAGTCGCGAGAAAATCGGCTTCCAAGTGAAACCCCTAAGAGTGATAGAATCCCGACCCCTTAAAAAATGCCACGCTTAACTTTCACTCAAAATATTCAACGACATGTCGAATGCCCACCGGGCGATTTCCCGGGCAAAACTGTCGGCGAAGTTTTAACTCATTTTTTTAAAACGAACGAACGCGCTCGCGGCTATGTACTCGATGAGCACGGCGTCGTACGACATCACATGGTGATTTTCCTTAACGGGAAACCAATTCACGATCGCAGTCACTTGTCTGATCCTGTTTCTGAAAACGGCGAAATTGTCGTCATGCAAGCACTCTCTGGAGGATGATATGAGCGAGAAAATCTTTGTAGCTTCGAGAAAAGGTCTTTTCACCATCGAAAAAAAATCTGGGAAATGGGCGATCACGCAAACAGCATTTCTTGGTGACAACGCAACGATGGTTTTGCCAGACTCGCGAGACAATCACGTCTATGTCTCCATCGGACATGGACATTTCGGTGTGAAAATGCATCGCTCAAAAGACGGCGGCAAAACTTGGGAAGAATGCGCTGCGCCGGCTTATCCCGAACAACCTGCAGGCGAAGTCGACCTTTGTCCTTTCCGAAAAACCCCTATTCCTTGGAAGCTGCTCGGAGTTTGGGCTCTCTCGCCTTCGAACGCGGATGAACCTGGAACACTGTGGTGTGGAACCATTCCAGGCGGACTATTTCGCTCTCGTGATCGGGCAGCGTCTTGGGAATTGATCCGGCCTCTTTGGGATCATCCCAAACGAAAGGAATGGATTGGTGGCGGGGCAGATTATCCAGGGATTCATTCTGTCTGCGTTCACCCGAAGGATTCCCGACATGTTGCCGTTGGTGTTTCTACTGGTGGAGTTTGGGTCACGAGAAACGGCGGCGAGACTTGGGAAATAAAAGCCAAAGGAATGCGTGCGGAGTACATGCCACCTGAACAAGCCTACGAACAAAACTCACAGGACGCTCACATCGTCGTTCAATGCAAGGAGAAACCCGATTTCCTATGGTGCCAGCATCACAACGGGGTTTTCCGCTCGAAAGATGCATCAGAAAATTGGGAAGAAATTAAGAACGTGAAGCCCTCCGTATTTGGTTTCGCCGTCGCTGTGCATCCCAAAGATCCTGAGACGGCTTGGTTTGTTCCCGCGACGAAAGACGAAAAACGTATTCCAGTCGAAGGCAAGGTCGTCGTCTCCCGCACTCGCGACGGCGGCAAGAGTTTCGAAGTGTTGCGCAAAGGACTCCCGCAAGAACATGCCTACGATCTCACCTACCGACATGCATTAGATATTGATGAGACTGGCACCCGACTCGCCTTTGGCTCGACGACAGGTTCGCTTTGGGTCAGCGACGATCAAGGCGATTCCTGGCAAACGGTCGGGGAGCATTTGCCACCGATTTATTGCGTAAGGTTTGTGAAATAGATCCTAAGCCCCAGCCGTTGATGCCGCGCGTTTGCGATCTGTTTCTTTGAGATATTTCTTTCGCAGGCGAACATTCTCAGGAGTGATCTCGACGAGCTCATCGTCTTCGATGTATTCGAGAGCTTCTTCCAAACCGGGAGGATGCGGCGGCGCGAGGCGGACGAGTTTTTCTGCTCCAGAGGCTCGCACGTTCGTCATCTTCTTCTGTCGACAAATATTGACGGGGCAATCTTTATCTTTGCAATGCTCACCGACAATCATGCCTTCGTAGACTTGCGCGCCGGGGCCGACGAAGAATGTTCCGCGATCGGCGAGATTCTCTAGAGCATAGCCAGTCACCTGACCTTGTTCAGTAGCCACCATCACACCAGCAGCTCGGCCTCCAATACTTCCACGCTCGGGTTCATAAGCATGGAAAAGATGGTGTAAGGTTGCTTCTCCTCCGGAAAGAGTCAGCAGCGCAGTACGTGCTCCGATCAAACCGCGTGAGGGCACATGAAATTCCAAGTGCACAAAATCTCCCTTTTTGTGCATCGACTTCATCTCTGCGCCACGCTTGCCTAAATACTCGATCACCTTGCCCACTGCCTTCTCCGGTGCATCGACAACGGCGAGCTCAACCGGTTCGCAACGAGTTCCGTCGACATCCTTCATGATTACCTTGGGCTTGCTGACGGTGAACTCGTAGCCTTCACGGCGCATCTTCTCGATCAAAATTCCTAGATGCAAAACTCCGCGACCGGAAACTTTGAAGGAATCCGTACTTTCTCCTGGACCAACGTGCAGCGCGGAATCGGCAAGCGCCGCTTTCTCCAAGCGATCGCGAATTTGGCGAGAAGTGACGAATCGTCCTTCTTTTCCAGCGAAAGGACCGTTATTGACGGCAAAAATCATCGAGATCGTCGGTTCGTCTAGTTTGATAGGAGGAAGAGGCTGCGGATTCTCCGGATCACAAAGAGAATCACCGATCGAAATATCTTCGATTCCAGAAATTGCCGCGATATCGCCAGCGACCACGCTCTCCGCGACTACTCGTTGCAGTCCTTGAAACAGATAGAGACTCTTGATGGTTTCGGTCGAAGTACTGCCGTCGTTTCGGATATGCGCCACCTTCGTTCCGATTTTCATTTCTCCGTCGCGAATTCGTCCAATCGCGATGCGCCCAACATAGTCGTCGTAGTCCAAAGTCGCCGCCTGAAAACGCAACGGTTTCTTCGGATCGCATTCGGGTGCTGGAACGTGCTGCACAATCGCATCCAGAAGAGGGGAAAGATCGGTAGCCGGGTGATCGAGTTCTACTGCGGCCGTTCCCATTCTTGCCGAAGCATAAATCACCGGAAAATCGAGCAGAGCATCGGAAGCGCCCAAAGAGACGAACAAATCAAAAATCTCGGTCAAAACTTCATGCGGTCGAGCATCTGGGCGATCGACTTTATTGATGACGACAATTGGTTTGAGTTTGTTCTCGAAGGCTTTGCTCAAAACGAATCGCGTCTGGGGCATCGGCCCTTCGAAGGCGTCAACGACAAGTAAACAACCGTTTGCCATCGAAAGCACACGTTCCACCTGCCCACCAAAATCTGCGTGACCTGGGGTGTCGATCACATTGATTTTTACGCCCTTCCAAACGACGGCGGTATTTTTGGCAAGAATTGTGATTCCACGCTCGCGCTCGAGCGGATCGGAATCCATCGCACGCTCTTCTACACGCTGATTCGAGCGGAAAGTCTGAGCGCAACGGAACACCACATCGACCAAGGAAGTTTTCCCATGGTCAACGTGTGCAATAATCGCAACGTTTCGGATTTTCTCGTTTTTAGTAGACAAAATGATACTCCGGCAATTTTGGGCGAAAGATTGTATCGGCA
>CAZMYG010000002.1:0-63639 GCA_964570465.1 uncultured Planctomycetales bacterium | reverse complement strand
ATACCAACAACGCAACGGACTCTTTTGGATCTCCTGCAGGTGGGGCGTGATGCCCTCGAATACCCGCACAAATTTCCTCAGGAAATTTCCAATACTCTGCAAGCAAAGAGCCTACATGAGTGTGATCAAAACCAAACACTTCCAACTCCGCCTCCCAATTACTAATTCCCTTCTCTTGCGCACGATGCAATGCCTCGATGTATTGCTTGGTTCGATTATCAACTAAAACCAAAACTCCAATGTCATGCAGCAATCCCGCGGTATAAGCATCTTCGTTTGTAAACCCAGGGATTAATGTTGCTCGCTTGGCCAGAGCCCTAGAAAGAGCCGCCACCAACATGGTATGCCGCCAAAAATGATCGAGATCGAATTCGGGTAAACGTCGCAGCTTCTCGTAATGAGAGATCAAGCTTGTGTGAAGAACGATATTCTTCACCATTCGCATGCCCAATAAGGCGCAGGCATGATGCAAACTGCTAACTCGCGAGTAGAGTCCAAACGCGGCGGAGTTCGCGATCTGCAACGCCTTTGCCGCAATGGCTTGATCGATTTCGATGGCCTTAGTCATGTCGGCAATCGAAGAATTGGCGTTATTGGTTACGAGACACACGCGTTCGAAAATTCGCGGGATGGTCGGCAAATGGCCGATCTTCGTAATGTCCAATTCACGCCCTGATGATGTTTTTTCCAAAGTTTCCAAGACTACTCCCTTCGCCCAGGAGGCTTTGGATTTATCGGAAAAAGGCCTAAATAACTTTAAACATACGAAGTTGCAATTAATACCAAGGGCGACGTTTCGGGGGTTTCTCCTTCTGCCAGAAAGCATCCACACAACGCGCAGCAACGAAATTGGTAAATCGGGATGGGGCGTTAAAGATCACATTCCAGTCTTCCGTGTCGCTGTAATGCGAAGATTCGTCTTCGTAATAGATGCGGGCAGCATTCTCCACGCTCACATCTTTGGCATCAAAGTAGGCATCGACCGACCAGAGAACCGAACCCGTTTCGGTAGAAACCATCTCGGCCCGTACGCCGAGAACTTGGGGATAGTAAGGCTTATAGGCAGTTACGGTCCCAAAAATGATCGCGTCGGCACGATACTGTTTTGCAGCTGCGATAATGCCATCGAGCCGATATTCGCCGCGTCGTGTTGGATCTCCTGGATTGATCTCGCGTGCGGTTTCTTCGGGCAATTCCAAAATCTCAAACGGCGTGTCTTTGCGCATTTCCTCCAAGAACGCTCCGGTCACGGGCTTTGAAACCTGTGAAGAATCCGCCGCCGTTTCGTTTCGAAACGGCATCACGACAATTCTGCGCAGGTCGTAGCTGGCAAGATCCGCCGTTTTATAACTACGAACTTTGCGAATCGGGCCGACCGCACAAGAAAGCAGCCCTAACGCCAAAAGCGCTAACAAACCATAGCTCTTTGGTATTGTTTGAAGCTTCATGTCTAGTGCTCTCCGCTTTTATGCTTTTCACCAGAATTTTCTTCTGAAGGCTTCTCCTCTTTGCGCTCGCCCTCTGTTTCTTTCGGTTTTGTAATGGAGGAATTCTCCTTCTTGCTTGACTTGGAGGACGAACTAGAAGGTGACGCACTCATCGCGAGTCGTTTGTCTTTGAGCGCTGTGATTTTGAATTGCAAAAGTTGCTTTTCCACTTCGGCTTGCTTTACCGCTCCCTCCAGAAGCCGCGCCGTCAATTCTTGATTCTCTTGCTGCAATCTCTCGCGTTCTTGTTTTTCTGTTTTGAGTTCGGTTCTTAACTCTTCAAGTTGACTAGAGAGTTCTTGATTGTTGATATGCAAAGAACCTTGCTGTTGCTCCAACGCCCGCAAATTTGATTTGAGTTCATCCATCTCGCGCAATCTTTGGCGATACATCTCAACGAGTGTTTGTCTCCCCGTTTTCGTATCAGCCAAATCCAGCTCTCGCGAAGGCGAATCGCCTTTTACCGCAACTCCTTTTTCTCCAGGCAGCATCGCATTTTGCGCTACCACCGGAGAGCCGTTGCCCCCGATTGTCGAGATGAGCGAGGGCGTCGCGCAGGAGCTAGAAACTGCAACCATTAAAACCGCCAACAAAATTCCAGATCTACTTCTCATGGCCTTCTCCTTGTGCCTTTGCACCTGAATAATCACAATCGATCACAATTTTGGATCCACAGTTGCAGTGCACTTCGATCGCTTTAATTTCCGAATTTTCCTCTCGTAATCGAACTCCGGGCAAACTGGCTTCTACAGATTTCTCGGGAGGAGGGACGCTGCCCGCAGGCAGAACTTGAGACTTTTTGATGACTCGCGATGAATCTCTAAATCCTGAGTCCACGATTTCTCCTCTTCAAACGCCTGTTCTTCTATGCCGTGAAGTCGAGATGGCTTCCCGATTCATCCTCTTTCGGTGGAGCAACCTCGAGCTCTAATTCGGCTGTAGCTTCTTGCGCATCAGCGCCCATACTCGCCTGATTCGCTTCTTGTTCCTTCTTTCCTTCTTCTTTCAGCGTAAACGGTGGCTGTTGTTGACCACGTTTCTGCTGAGAATTCGGTCTTTCGATTGCATAGCTCGGATTCGTCACAGGAGGAATTCTTGAAATGGGGTTCTCCGCTGCCATCTCTGTGCCTCCTTTCTATAAACCTCCGAATGCGGGAGCCATCGCTCTCTGCAAGCGGAAAAGCGCTCGCGTGTGTACCTGAGAAACTCGTGATTCGGTCACTCCTAAGACCTCACCAATTTCTCGAAGGAGAAGTCCTTCGCTGTAGTAAAGCACCAACACTCGGCGTTCCATTTCTGGTAATCCAGCAATCGCTTCGGCGAGCACTTTCTTCGACTCACTTTTCTCGACGGTGTCGAGTGGATCTTCTGTTTTTGAGCAAGCGATCCCAATCGGAACCTGCTTGCCTAAATCGTCAATCGAAAGCAAATTCGCCGTGCGCGCAACGAGCAACAATTCGTCGATTTCCCTTTCTTCGCATCCTAAAGCTTTAGCTAACTCTTCAGGCATGGGGGCGCGACCTAAATGTTGTTGCAACTCTGCGACAGCGCTTTCCAATTGCTTGAGCTTGTCTCTACGAGTGCGCGGCAAGAAATCATGCTTTCTTAGCTCATCAAGTATGGCCCCGCGGATATGAATGAATGCGAAGGTCTTGAAAGATACTCCTCGTGAGGGGTCGAAGGTGACTGCTGCGTGAAGAAGTCCGATGACCCCATAACTGCACAAGTCATCTCGATCGATGGAGGGAGGAAGGTCTATACAAAGCCGACCCACGACATAACGGACGAGTGGTAAATATTCCACGACCCGTCGATCGCGCTCTTCATTGGAAACCGTGCTTTTTTTCTCTTCGGAATCCATGGCTTAATCTTCTATCCGTCCCCCTGCTGTTGCTGCGACGCCTTCACCCACATGCCTCCAAGAAATTGCCCAAGCAACAGGGTTGGTATCGCGCAAACGACTCCCCGAAAACAGGATTCCATCGGGGAAACGTCCTGAAACCATCCAATCACCAGAACTAGGGCGTAGATCGCGCTGCCTGCGGTAGCGCCGATCTCTTCCTTCGTGTAATTCATCGGGTTGCATTCCTCGCTCGGCTTTATCGACGATTAAAGGGTTGAAGCTTGAGGAATTACTGAAATCTGCTTCTAAGAAATGATGCGTTGGGCGAGCTGCCGAATTGCGCCAGCCGCAAGAGAGTCCGGAAAAGAATGAACGAACGGGCTTTGTTCTTGATGAGCACGCATGACGGCGGAATCTCTAGGTAGCCAACCCAAGTCTTCTAATTCGCCCGAGCAAAAACGTCGAACGGCAAATTGAAGCTTCTTAAAAGATTCGCTCGCCTGCTCGGAGCTGGCAACGTAATTGAGCACAACCGAAGCTCGTAAATCACGACGTCTTTGAAAAAGCAACTTCAAAAGAGCGTAGGCATCGGTCAGCGCAGCAGGCTCAGGATGAGAAACAATCAAAACCTGGCTTGCGGCCTGAGCGAAATGCAAAACATCTGGAGCAATCCCAGCGGCTGTATCGGCAATCACATAATCGTACTTTGTGGACAACTTTGCTAACTGAGCCAACATTCGCTCGCGTTCAGCGCTTTGAGTAGCTGCCATTTCCGCAATTCCACTGGAAGCTGGCAAAAGATCTAGGCCTTTCTTTACCGCAACAATGCAATCTGCGGCTGTGGCTTTTTCTTTTGCTACCCATTCCAGATTTTTCTCAGGGAACAAACGGAAAAGAATGTCGAGATTGGCAAGACCCAGATCTAAATCGACAAGCAGCACCCGTTTTTTCAGATTTGAAATCGCAAAAGCTAAATTCGCGGCGACAGAACTCTTCCCGACCCCGCCTTTTCCTCCAGTCACCACAAGAAAAGGACAAGAAAAGCGATAGAGATTGGGAAATCGCTCCGCAGCAATCGCTACAGAGTCCGAACGCCCTGGAGTTTGGAGCGCTCTTAATCCAGCGGCCTGATCATTCATAGTGCGAGTTCACTCTCTAGAAGAACCGATTGAGAATTTTCCAACATGCGAGCTGACAATTTCTCCGCACTTGCTCTTTCTAAATCTGCAGGCACTTCTTGTCCGTCAGTGACATAAGCTAAAGGCAAGTCGCGAGCTAAAATCACATCCAACAATGCAGCAGGTTTTTTCGTTTCATCCATCTTGGTAAGCACAAGCGCAGAAGGTCCAATCGTTGCAAAACGATCCAACACTTCTTCTGCAACGTCGGGAGAAGTATTTGCAGCCAATGCGAGCAACACATCCATATTGCCGCTTTGCACAAAACCCGCGAGCTCACGCAAGCGATCTGAATCAAAAGGACTGCGCCCAGCGGTATCAATCAAAACGACATCTTGCTCTCGAAAATCGGCAATTGCTCGCGTGGCATCTGCAGGAGTGAACACAACCTGTAATGGCACTCCGATCATGTCTGCATAGGCGCGAATTTGCTCAACGGCCGCCACGCGATAGGTGTCCAAAGTAATCAGGGCCACTTTTTTCTTGGCTTCGTGAACAAGACGTCCCGCTAATTTCGCGAGAGTTGTAGTCTTTCCCGCTCCGGTAGGCCCGACAAAGGAAACAATGCGCGGTTTTTTCTCAAATCCTTTCGAAGGCCAAATCGGAAGCCACTCTGCTAATACTGACTCCGCTCGCGCAAAAACCTCAGGTCCCCCACCATCTTTCGCGCTCGCTTCAATTAAACGTCTCCGAAGTCGAGGGGAAAATCCATTCTCACGCAAACGTCGATCAAGCTCTGCCAAAGAAGGAATACGTTGCAAAGAGTCCGGCACACCGGACGAGAGGGCTTCCCTCAAATCCGCAATCTCCGATTTCAAATCCTCCAAAGAATCTGAAAGCGCCGCTGTGTTCTTTGGACGTTTTTGAGGAATCTCGTTGGGCTCAGCCAATGCGGCCGTAACAACAACACCACCTACCGCAGATTTTGTGGAAAGGATTAACGCGCCCGATCCCAACTGCTCTTGAACTTTCTTCAGAGCTGCGCTCGTAGTCTCTGCTTGGAATTCTTGAATTTTCATCTCTTACTCCACCTTCACGACACCCAGCGATTCAACACTTCGCGCGGGGGTGATTTCACTGTAGGAAAGTACCGGAACACGCGGAAAAGAAGTCCCAATTAAATCGCGCACGAATCGGCGCACTTGTCCCTTTGCTAACAACACGGGCTCTTTACCTCTAGAAGACGCGCCACGAATCGTTTCACCCACCGCATCGACGACTCGTCGCAAATAGGCTGGGTTGACGGCATCCGCATCTGGAGAAGTTCGCGAAGAAGCGGCGGCGAGTTTGTTTTCCAAATTGGGATCGAGAGTGACGGCGTAGAGTTTTCCCTTCTCATCGGAATAGCTCTCGCATAGTGAACGCGCGATTCGCTGTCGCACAAACTCGGTCAAAATTTCCGTGTCCTTAGTTTGGCCTGCATGATCGGCCATCGCTTCAAGGATCGACGGAAGATTGCGAATCGAAACGCGTTCGCGAAGAAGGTTACGCAACACTTTTTGCACATCTCCCACCGAAAGTAGCCCTGGAACGAGCTCCTCAACAACAGCGGGATACTTCTTCTTCACATTGTCGAGCAAATGTTTGACATCGTCGCGAGAGAGAACCTCGAAAGCATTCGACTTAATGATCTCGCTGATATGAGTGACGAGCACCGAAACAGGATCGACTACAGTGTAACCAAACAAATCGGCTTCCTCTTTTGCGTCGGCAGGAATCCATTTCGCCGGCAAGCCAAAAGACGGATCGACCGTGTCGATCCCTTGAATGGTGCGTTCTGCAGAACCTCCATCCATCGCCAAGAGATGCCCAGGAAGTAGTTTTCCGCTTGCGACTTCTTC
This sequence comes from uncultured Planctomycetales bacterium, assembly GCA_964570465.1. GTDB lineage: Bacteria > Planctomycetota > UBA1135 > UBA1135 > CAZMYG01 > CAZMYG01. The sequence goes on along the minus strand of CAZMYG010000002.1, from coordinate 57,290 downwards.
CCCTCCAACCAAAATCCGATATCCATTCGCATCCAAGCGAATATTGTCCTTAATCCGAATCGGAGGAACGAGCAAACCTTCGTTGAGCGCAAATTGACGTCGCATCACGGAAATATGATCTAAAAGGCCGGTTCCTGTTTCAGGGTCAACGAGAGGAATCAAACGATAGCCAATCTCTACTGCCATACGATCCGCCGTTAACAGTTCGTCGACATTTTTCCCGCCACCTTCTTCCTTGCCGGCTTCCGCTCCTTTAGCTCCAGCTTTTTTCACATCTGCAGTTGAGCTGGCTCCTGACTCTGCATCTTGATCTCGAGTTTGTGTGTAAATGAAAAAGAAAATCCCAGAGAAAACTAAAAAGGGAAGAATCGGCAAGCCAGGAATCAAGCCGATGATAAACATGATGCCTGAACCGATGAGCATCGCGCGAGGCTTGGTGAGCAATTGCAATCCAACTTCGTTCGCAAGTTTATTATTAGAATTGGTTTTCGTAACCAACACACCAGATGCCACAGAAATCAACAGGGTTGGAATTTGAGAAACCAAACCGTCACCAACAGTCAAAATCACAAAGTGCTGTAGCGCTTCTGCGATCGGCATGCCGCGAGTCCAGCCCAAGATGACTCCGCCGATAGCGTTCACAAAAATAATGATGAGCCCAGCGATCGCATCTCCGCGGACAAATTTTCCAGCACCGTCCATGGCTCCAAAAAATTCGGCTTCTTTTTGAATCTGTCCTCGTCGCTTATTTGCCTCTTCCGTGGAAATCGTTCCAGCGTTGAGATCGGCATCGATGGCCATTTGTCGCCCGGGCATTGCATCCAAAGTAAATCTCGCGGCGACTTCTGAAATACGATTCGAACCTTTGGTGATAACGATGAAGTTGATCGTCACGATGATTGCAAAGACGACAACCCCGACCGTTAAATTGCCCCCAAGCACGAAATCTCCAAAGGCACGAACAACCGCTCCACCGTCTCCATGCAAAAGGATTGCGCGTGTCGTCGCGACATTGACCGCCAAGCGCATGAGTGTTGTAAAAAGTAAAATTGAAGGAAATGTGGAAAGTTCAAGAGGAGTGGATGTGTTGATCGTAATCAGCAAGATCAACATCGCGGCGGCGAGATTACAAACAATCAAGAGGTCGATGAGGACATTGGGCAGAGGCGCTACCAATACCAAGAGCAAGCCAACCACTCCAAAGCCGAGAATCCAATCGCCATACTTCAGCAGGTTTTGCAGTCCGGGTTTTACTTTGTTCTCTTCCATCTTGAATGACTCCTACAATTTCCCTCGAAGCCGGAAAACATGCGAAAGCAACTCAGCAACCGCGCGATACAAGTTGTGCGGAATTTCCTGATCGACTTCCACCGTTCGATACAAACTTTGGGCCAAAGGAGGGTTCTCAATAATGGGAACGTTATGCTCCTTGGCAATTTCTCGAATGCGCAAAGCGATTCTGTCTTTCCCCTTTGCAACAACCTTGGGTGCCTTGTCTTCTCCAGTCTTATATTTGAGAGCGATGGAATAGTGAGTCGGGTTCGTCACAACGACAGTCGCCTTAGGAACCGCGGCCATCATTCGGCGCATAGCCACTTCTCGTTGCTTCTTTTTGATTTGGCCTTTGACTGCAGGATCACCTTCTACCTGCTTCGCTTCGTCTTTCACTTCTTGCTTAGTCATGCGTAAATCGCGCTCAAATTGCCACCGTTGGTAGAAAAAATCGGCAATTCCCACACCGATCAAAGCTAGACATGCCGAGAGTGCTGCACGAGAGAGCAAAGAACCCATAAACGAAATCATCCCAGGCAAATCTGTTCGATCGAGAAGTGCAATCTGTGGCAACTCCCCTTTCACCGTGAGATAGATCACCGTCACGATGATCGCCGCCTTGACCAAAGCAAGGCCCAATCTCACCAAGGCGCGAAGATTGAAAAAATTGGACAGTGACTTGATGGGATTCAAGCGAGAAAGATCCCATCGAATGGAGGAAAGTGTCAGTTGAAAGCCCACTTGTCCGTAAGAGGACAGCGCTCCGATTGCCGCGAGACTCAAGGTAAATAAAGCAATTGTCGGAATGGTTCTTTCCGCTGCGGCATAGGTAATTGTCATTACAGATTCGACTTGCAATTGACTTGGTGTTTTCAACACGAGCATGTCACGGAGCACACCTGTCAGAACCTGGACAATTTCCGAGCCGAGAATAGAGATCAAAGCCAGTGAGGCTGTGAGCAAAATTGCTGCGTTAAGATCCGGGCTCATGGCTACTTGGCCCTTTTGACGAACTTCGTTGCGACGTTTTGGCGTCGCTGGTTCGGTTCGTTGATCGCGTTCTTGCCCTGACATTTTTTTCCTTTAGCTCAATGAGTAAATCAGCCCGAACATGGACTCTCGCATGCCCCCTAGTAATTTCCCGGCTGCCGCTACGAATCCAGGCATGAAAAGAATCATGGCTCCAAATGCCGCGATGACTCGCAAGGTGTAACCAGCATCTAGCAAATTAAAATTGGGAACGGCCCGCGCTAAAAAACCCATGCACAACGAAACCAAAGCAAGGACGACAAACACTGGAGCAGCGAGCACCAATCCCCCAGAAAACATCTGATGAAATAATTGGATAAAAAAATCTGGTGCCATGTTGAATAAGGAACGTTCTCCAACGGGCAGCAATTCATAAGAACTAACAAGCGCTTGAATGACGAAGTGGTGCAAATTCAATGCGAAAAAAATCAAAACTGCGATGACTTCATAAAGATAGGCAATCAATTGTGTGCTGCTTCCAGTAATCGGATCCATCTGAGCCGCTAAACTCAACCCCATCTCCATTCCAATCAGTTCACCGGCCATACGCACTGCGCTTAAAGTAAGCACAACCACAAAGGAAAGATAAATCCCAATCAAAGTCTCTCGTGCAATCAAAATGAGAAAGGCAAAGGGATGTTCTGGCGCTCTCCAAGCGGGATCTGCGCAAATAGGGAAAATAGCGAAGGCCAAAAGACTCGAAAGCGCTACTTTCACAGTTCGATTGCGAATCGAAGTCCCCAAAATCGGAACCGTGGCAAAAAACGCCGCTGTTCGAAAAACGAACAGCGCGAAGTAGTCCACTCTTCCTAAAAATGCTTCCATATTCAGCGTGCAAAAGTCGAGATGCTTTGAAGTAAAGGGATCGTGTAATTCATCAACACTCGAATCATCCAAGGCAAAAGAAAGAGAGTGACGCCAACGACGGCGAGCATTTTGGGAATCAACGCCATGGTCTGCTCATGAATCGTCGTTACTGCTTGGAAAAGACTCACCATAATTCCGACCACCATGCCCACGAGCAGCACGGGAGCCGACACTGTCAAAGCCGTGATCAGAATCGATCGGCATAGCTCTAAAACCATGACTTCATTCATTGCGAGTTCCTCACATCGAAAAACTAGACACTAAGGAGCGAATCACGAGATTCCATCCGTCGACCAAAATGAACAGCAACAACTTAAAAGGTGTTGAAATAACAACTGGTGGGAGCATGAACATGCCCATGGAAAGAAGAATGCTGGAAACAACCAAGTCGATGACCAAGAAGGGTAAAAAAATGATAAAACCCATTTGAAACGATGTTTTCAACTCACTCAGAATGAATGAGGGGATGATCACTCGCAGCGGAAGGTCCTCAACAGACTCCGGTCTTTCCATTTTGGAAAGCTCTACAAACAGTGCGAGATCCGTCTCTCGAGTTTGCTTTAAAAGAAATTCACTCAGATGCTTCGAAGCTTCGTCCCCTGCTGCCATCATCGATAACTTCCCATCGAGATAGGGCTGCACGGCGCCATCGTAAATTTTGGAACCAACAGGAAACATGATGAAGAGAGTGAGAAAGAGAGCGAGCCCCGCGAGTACGGGATTTGGAGGAAGCTCTTGCACACCCATCGCGCGACGTACGAAAGAAAGAACAATGATGATGCGCAAAAATGAAGTGACACTCATCAGCAACGAGGGCAAGAGCGTGACGAGCGTCAGAACGATTGCAATTTCGACCGCGGAAGACAAACGTCCCGGCGAATCAGCTCCTGTAATCTCTGTTAGCGCAGCAGAAGCCGACGGCGCCGAAGAAGAACCAGAGAAAACGTGGCCGATCCCCTGAGCCTGACTTGTTTGGGTCAGCAAAAGCCAGATCGAAATCAGAGAAAAGATTCGTAGCGCAAGCTTCATGAGAGTTTAGAGCAAAGATCCTTCGCTGGCGGTAGTCACTGCAGGAACCGGCGCTGTTGTTGTCTTCTCTACGGGTTGACGTTTTCGAGTCAGACTCGAGAGCATATTCAAGAACGGTTCAGCGGCTTTACTTGCCTTACCTGGAGCTGCGGGCTTCTCGATTCCCTCTTCATTGATTTCTGTGAGCAAAGTAATGGAATCTTCTCCAACTCCGAGCACCAAAATACGATCGTAGATACGAGTGACCGTGACACAGCGTTTTCCTCCGAGTGGAATCGAGTCGATCACTCCGACTGATCGCTTCTTAGCACGAGTATCTCGAGACCAAGAAACGTAGCGGCGCAATCCGAAATAGGTCAGATAGATCAATCCACCTATCACCAAGAACACGATGATCAGTCGATCTGTGGGAACATCAAAATTCCCGGCCCCATCAACAGCGTTCGCGCTTTTCTGCGATTCGAGAATCGCAGGAATCGCCTTTCCGCTACTTCCTTGAGCAAATGCGTGACTGGAAACCAAGACAACCCCGAGCAACAAGGCGCAGGGCAACCAAAACCATCTCTTCATTCTTTGTGCCATTTCAACCTCCAAACCAAATCTCCAAAGCAACTCAGATGCCAATTCCTTTTCCCAGGGGAGCGCCTCTCTCGTGCTGTTGCGTTTTTCAACAATGTGTTGCAAAGCGCATCGCCAAATAGGCTCAAGGTAAGTCAGAGATTTGTCCGAAATATCCGGCATGCATAAGAACCACGAGGCAGATGGGGAAGTGAGCGTATGTCTAGACTCCAAAAGAGTCGCAAGACATGTGATTCATCGCTGCAATAACTTTTTGGCGTTTATGTTGACTCGTGCTGAAACTGCATTGATCAGCAATAACGCAGAAGAGTTGCGAGCTGCAATACAAGATCTGCTCGCTGAATCGGAAAAGCTCAGCGTTGAATTGAAAAAGTCTCGCGAATCACTCGGCGACTGAATCGAGTGAAGGAAAACTAGGGAAAGGGGTATTGTCATGGCTGTAGAACAAGTCCAGCAGTCCAGTTCAGCTTCGAGCACGGAGCGCGTTCAAAGACAGCAAGAAAATGGGAACTCCAGCGAAGCACAAAGCAAAGTCAAAAAGTCTGGCCAAGACGAAATGGAAATCAGCGAAGAAGGCCGCAAACGCGCACAAGCAGAACAATAAAACTGAGTCGGAGTCGATAATTAATAATTAGTTCACTCAAGTCTATGAAAGAGCATTTCCGAAAATAGTCCTCATGCGCGGTTGAATCCGCTTTCTAATTTCATCGTGAGGAGAGGAGGATGGCACAGCAAATCAACGACCGGATTTTTTCACAGGTCGATACTCTGCCTACCCTGCCAGAAATCGCCACAGAGCTCTTAGAACTCACTCTCTCCGATCGCGCTTCCGCAGAAACAATTGCCGAACTTGTCAGCCGCGATCCTTCTATGTCTGCGAAACTACTTAAAGTCGTCAATTCTGCGGCGTTTGGGCTGCGCTTCTCTGTATCAAGCATCCGGTATGCGACAACAATTCTGGGCATGCGTCGCGTGCGCACACTCGTGTTAAGCCTCTCCGTATTCGACACTCTCTCCAAAATAGGTGGTCAAGGAAAACTCGATCGCATGTTGTTTTGGAAACACGCTGTAGCTTCCGCTGCAGCGGCAAAATGGCTTTCCAATGCTGGCCACTATGAAAATCCAGAAGAAGCGTATGTGGCGAGTCTGCTGCATAAAATTGGCATCCTGATGTTTGACTCGTCTATGCCTGACACATATCGCGAAATCCTCCACCGCGCACAAGCACAGGGAGGCGACGCATTGCTTAGCGCTGAGCAAGAAATCTTTGAGACCACTCACGTCGAAATTGGAGCGAAACTGGCCGTTCGCTGGCGATTGCCCCAGCCACTCGTCGAAGCGATTCGTTATCACGCTCACCCAGAACAAGCACGAGAGCCACTAAGCCCAAGCGCCATCAAATTAGTTCAACTCACCGCAACCGCGGATCACCTCGCGTGGAGCGCGGGTTATGGGCTAGTGGACACCGTCATTCCACCGACTCCTGGTGTTTGCGTTCTCGAAATGCTTGCGAATATTGAGCTGCCCAAAGCCTTTGATGAAATTCACGCGGAAGTAACTCGAGGAGCAGAAATTTTCCGTTATGGCGATGACAAAGAAGAAAGATGGCAGAGAGCATTACTACGCGCTAATGCAGAGCTTGGTCGAATTGCCGTTCAATTAGAACTTGCGAATCGAGGACTGAGCTCTTTGAACAGCGCGCTTATCAATGCTCAGCAAAGACTCGGAGAGGAAGATCCCGTTGACTTGCTTCTTGCCGAAATCGTCAGCACGTTGGGCTACGACAGAGCATTTCTCCTCGCCGTAGAATCAAATACTCAATTCACCGTTGCAAAAGCAACCAGTCACGATGGAACTGGTTCAGCGCTGGAGGGAACCACCATTTCTTTAGGCCCAGACGACACGCTTCAGACCGCTGGTGGCATCCGACTCAAGGCGGCGACTGAAAATGTTCAACACCCTCTACTGACAAATCTAAATTCCCAAGAGTTAGTCCTCGCTCCGATTCAAGAAGGGCATACGCTTCGATATCTCCTGGCGGCAGATCGAGCCAGCTCCAAACAAGAAATTCCTGCACACGCTGAGGAAGCACTTGCGGGACTAACCGCCCAAGCAGGGTTGCTACTCGAAAACTTTCGTCTCTACCAAACCGTTCAAAACATGGCGGTAACGGACCCTTTGACAGGAACTTTCAATCGCCGACGCTTGATGGAAGTACTCTCCGAAGAAGCGGACCGAGCCGCACGCACGAAACAACCTCTTTCTATTCTGATTTTAGATATCGATCACTTCAAACAATTGAACGACAAATTAGGCCATCTCGCCGGAGACCAAGTGCTTCGAAAAACCGGTGAACGTCTTCGAAATACGGTAAGGCAGGGCGACTTAGTCGGCCGCTACGGAGGTGAAGAGTTTCTGATCGTACTTCCAGGCGCACAGATCGAAAATGCTCGCCTCGCAGCTGAGCGCATCCGTCATTCCATCGAAGATCTGGGGCGACAAAATGCAGATTGGCTACGCGGCCTCACGCTGACCGTCAGCATCGGCGTCGCTGAAATGGCAAGCGAACAAGAAAAATACGAAGGAATGCTAGGACGTGCAGACGGCGCTCTGTATGCAGCGAAACACGCCGGAAGAAATCGAGTTTGCGTTGCAGAAACACCCCAAATAGATCCCCACCAAGAAAATCAAAAGGGAAATGAATCCACATGAGCATGGCACACACAAAGCCATCGCTCATTTCGCTTTGCATGATTGTGCGTGATGAAGGGCACATTCTCGCACGTTGTTTAGAAGCTGCAGCGCCTGCCGTAGATGAAATCATCATTGTCGACACTGGCTCCACCGATGATTCCATCGAAATCGCAAAACGTTTTGGAGCAAAAGTCTTCTCTCACAAATGGAATGACGATTTTGCGGAGGCCCGTAACGCCGCGATCCCTCATGCAACGGGAGAATGGATTCTTTGGCTTGATGCCGATGAGATTTTGCAAACAGGCAGCGCAGCGCTTCTACGTAATGCCGCAAAAGACTTGACGGTTTATGCCTATTATCTGCACTTCTCAAATGTATTAGACGATGGCAAGGAAGATCACTATTTGCTTCCGAGATTGATACGAAATCTTCCCGGCGTGAAATGGATCTACGCTCTACATGAACAAATTCTAGGGCATTTACAAAGCGTGGCGGAGCCGATGGGTCTGCGCTCAGAAAACTGCAAGGCCGAGATCAAACACTTCGGATATCTGCGCAACGAAATGTCGCGCAAACAAAAGGATAAAAGATACGAGCTATTATTTGAAAAGCAGTTAGCACTTTTTCCAGACGATCCCTACTCCTGGTACAAGTACGGGGACTGGCTTCGAAAACAAAATCTCGATCACGGGATTGAAGCGCTGAAAAAATCCTTGGGCCTGATTCAGGCAATGCCTAAAGCGCATCGTGAGAATTTGCTCTATGCCTCCGAAGTTTGCGCGTTGCTTGCAAGCGAATTACAAGCCGCCGGACAATCGGCAAAAGCAACAGAGACTCTCGATACCGCAGAAAAACTCGAACTCCCACTTTCTGCAAACTTTTACTTTGCCAAGGCATGTATTTTGCGTCAGCGAAGTGCATTTGCAGAGGCGATTAAAAACTATCAGCACTGTTTGAAATTTGCGGATACCGTCAGCAACATCGCCATGCAATGGGGAATCACTGGTCCTGTTTCTTGGTATGGAATTGCTCAATGCTGGGTCGCGCTAAATCAAAAAGAGAAAGCAGAATCTGCCTACCAGAAATCCTTACACCTTTCTCCGGATTATCTGCCGGCGACTCTTTCCTATACACAACTCCTACTCTCACAGGAAAAACAGCTCGATGCTTTGGAATTGCTGACCAAATATTTTGAACGTAATCCTGAACCAACAGCAGACTGGAATAAATTTGGAATCCCACTACTGAAACAAGCACTCAATCGGGCAAACACAACTCCCTCTGCCCCACCGCTCCTTTCCTTGTGCATGATTGTTCGCAATGAAGAAGACTCGTTGGAACGATGCCTGCACTCAGTACAAGGCATCATTGATGAACTCATCGTAGTAGATACCGGCTCAACTGACCGAACCGTCGAAATTGCAAAACGCTACGGAGCAAAAATCATCGAAGATCCCTGGCAAGATGATTTCTCTCGTGCACGTAACCGCTCGATCGAGACAGCTCGTGGAGAATGGATTCTATTTCTGGACGCAGATGAAGTGCTGGAAGGTGAAGCAGCAAGTTGGATTCGCAACGCGTTAAACAATTCGAAAGCAATTGCCTACGAGCTGCCTTTAAAAAACATCGACTCGCAAGGAACGGTCAAAGAAGAACTGTATGTCGTTCGGTTGTTTAGAAATCACCCAAGCATCCGTTTCAAAAATATCGTACATGAACAAATCCTGGAACCGTTGCTGGCACTCGCTCAAGAACGAAAACAAGAAATTTTGCGCGCGGAGTTTGGAATTCTTCACTTCGGGCATCAGGATCAAATAGAAACGCAGAAAGGGAAACGCGAACGAAATCGAAAACTAACTGAGAAGCAACTTCAGCAAAATCCAAACGACCCTTACTCGTGGTATCAATTCGCGAATTTCCTTCGCCCTTTTTCCCCCGAAGAATCGAAGCAAGCCATTGAACGCGCCTTTACCTTACTAAACGCTCTTCCGGCCTCCGAAGCGCGCAAACAAATTTATGCTGCCGAGGTCTATGCTTTTTATGCTTTCGATCGCATGCACCGAGGAGAAAGCAGCGAAGCATTAGAAATGCTTCTTCAGGCGAAACAGCGACTAGTCGAAACGCCCAATTTCATTTTCGCGATTGCTTGCCTTGCCTTGCACAACAAGAACGCCCATCTGAGTTTGCAAATGTTTGATCGACTTTTGCAGATCCAAGAAAAGGTCTTCCAGGTTCCAGTGCAGCCTGGAATCTTGGGCCCCATCGCCCACTTTGGCAGAGGGGAATCTTTGAAATTCCTCCAGCGAATCGAAGAAGCCCAACGCGCCTACAAAGACGCTCTTTCCATTTGGCCAAACTACGAGCAAGCACAAAAGGCATTGGAGGCCTTAGAACATGTCGGCGAAGCCAGGGCCTAACACCTCAAACACCGTGGCAACGACCACTCAAAGCCTTGAACAAATGGCCGATTCTTTGTTTGAACGCAAGCAATGGAATGAAGCCGCTCGCTGCTATCAAGAAGTCCTTACACAAAACCCACAAGATGCTTCCTCTCTTGCTCGACTGGGGATGTGCTTAGCAAAATTAGGAAAATTTGAAGATGCACAACACCACGTTCAAAAAGCGACTCAACTTAATCCCGAACTTTCAGAATCTCATTTCTATTGGGGAAATATCTACCGACTTGAGAACAAACTCGAAGAAGCGGTTCAAGAGTATCAACTGGCTATCGAGCTCGACAGACTATTTGAAGCCGCTTGGATGAACTTAGGGTTTTGTCACCGACTCCTAGGCAAGTACGAAAAATCGTTGGAATGCTACGAACAAGCCCTACTGGTCAATCCAAAATCCATCGAAGCTCACTTCAATTTAGGAATTCTCCACCTCTTGCACGGCGATTTTGAAAAGGGTTGGCGTGAATATGAATGGCGTCTGCAATTTCCGGAAGAAATCTCTCGATCTCCCAAGCAACCGCTTTGGCAGGGAGAAAATTTCCAAGGCCGGAGCCTTTTGGTTCATGCAGAACAAGGCTATGGCGATGCCATTCAGTGGATTCGCTTCTTACCAATGGTGAAAGCCCGTGGCGGGAAAGTATTGTTGCAATGTCAAAAAGCTCTCGGACGTTTGTTTGCTACCGTGCCTGGAATCGACGAACTACATCTAGCTGGCGAAGCTCTGCCTCACTTTGACTTACAAATTCCGATCGGCAGTTTGCCTTCCATTTTCCGCAGCAACGAAGAAACTCTGCCTCGGTATCTTTCCTATCTCAGTGCCGAAAAATCGAACCAAAAACATTGGAAACAACGCTTAGGAGATGCCAGCGATGCCTTGCGTGTCGGAATCTGCTGGCAAGGAAATTCGGGACATGCCCAGGATTCAATGCGATCCATTCCTCTCCAAGAACTAACTCCATTAGCAAGTCAACCCAACGTGGAATGGTTCAGCCTGCAAAAACTCACTCCAGGATCTGATTTGAGCGCCTCGCCAATCCCGATGAAAAACTATCAAGATCAGTGGGCCGACTTTGCAGATACAGCAGCGATGATCGAAGAACTCGACCTCGTCATCAGCGTAGATACTTCTGTCGCACATCTCGCTGGCGCCTTGGGCAAACGCACTTGGATTCTCCTGCCCCATTCGCCCGAATGGAGATGGATGATCGATCGCGATGACAGTCCTTGGTATCCCTCCGCAAAATTGTTTCGTCAACCCAGTGCTGGAGATTGGGCATCTGTGCTCGAAGAGGTGTCGAAAGAACTGCAGCCCTTGAGCGCGCGATGCAAATCTAATTCTTTGGCCAATCGTGCTGCAAAAATGAACCAGGAAGGCAACCCGCAAGAAGCAATTCGGCTTTGCCGCGAAGCACTTTCGGTGGATCCCAGAAATTCGACAGCCCATTGCAATCTAGGCGTTCTACTTTTTGAGCGCGGAGAAAAAAATGAAAGTTTGTTTTATCTAGAGCGCGCTGCTACTGAAAATCCAAACTATTCTTTCGCCTACCTACAATGGGGAAACATCCTGAGCTTGGAAAAAGCTTGGGGACAAGCAATTGAAAAACTAGAGAAAGGCATTGAACTTAGCGAGGCGCAAAGCAAAGAAGGATACACTCCATCTAAGGATTTCCAAAATTCTCTGGCCTCTGCCTACTGCAATTTGGGAATCTGCTATTCCCAATTCTTTTGGAGGGAAAAAGCAACTCGCTGCTTTTTCAAAGCCCTGGAACTCAATCCAGACATGGCCAATGTTCACAACATGCTTGCCTTGCATTACCAATCCCAAGGGGAATACTCCAAAGCTCTAGCCCACTTCGATCGCGCCATTGAGTTAGTTCCAAATTTTTCGGAAGCCATATTCAATCGTGGCTGCCTGTTGCTCGCTCAAGGAAACTTCGATCGTGGATGGAAGGAATACGCCGCACTGAGGCAATGTGCCGAGCTGAGTTCGGATGAATTGAGAAACCCAACCTGGAATGGAGAAATGGCTCCAAAGAAAACGGTTTTGCTACTCACCGAACAAGGCGCTGGAGACAGTATTCAATTCATCCGCTACGCAGCACTCGTAAAATCCAGAGTCGGCATGGTCGCAGTAGAATGCGCTCCAGGTCTCTCACGACTTTTTAAATCGATGCAAGGCGTCGATCTCGTCATCGAAAAGGGACAAAAAAGGCCTCCGGACTGTCTGCACGTACCCTTGCTCGATCTACCAAAAATTTTTGAAACAACCCTGAAAACCATCCCCAAGGAATCACCGTATTTAAGCGCAAACATCGAAGCAGGGCCGCAACTTCGCCGAATTTTAGAGCAACAGAACCAACCCAAGATTGGACTTTGCTGGCAAGGGAATCCAAAGCACGTCGATAACGATCGTCGATGCCTGCCTCCAATTTATCTCAAGACGCTCGCTGAGGTTTCTGGCGTACAGTTTTTTAGTTTGCAAAAAGGATCCGCTAGCAATTTTTGCACGGAACTCAAAAAGTTTATGCCGATTGTAGATCTATCTGCATTTCTTACCGATTTTGCAGAGACCGCTTGGGCGATAGAACAACTTGATTTGGTAATTTCCGTTGATACTTCCGTCACCCATCTTGTAGGTGCCCTAGGAAAGCCCGCTTGGACTCTCCTCCCCTTCAATCCTGATTGGCGATGGTTACTTGATCGGCAGGATTCGCCTTGGTACCCCAGCATGAGACTCTTCCGCCAAAAGAAGCCAGGCGACTGGCTGAGCGTTATGGAAGAAGTTGTCGATTCACTCCAATCCGTTCTTGCAGCTCGCGGCGCAACTCCTCGATAACACTCCCCCAATCCTCTCGTTGAATTTGTCGAAAAAGTTTCATACTGGGGTACCAAGGCGAATCCTGCCGATCAAGTAACCATCGCCAATCAGGCACCAAGGAAAGCAACAACCAAACTGGCTTGCCCAATGCCCCTGCTAGATGAGGAACAGCCGTATCTGTGCTGATAATAAGATCGAGTTGGGAAATGGCAGCTGCCGTATCGGCAAAGTCTTGGAGCTTTTCCCCCAACGGAACAATTGTTTCCCGGAATTCAAATGTTTCTAAAACTCTAGAGGGCTCTCCCTTTTGCAAGCTAAACCAAGAAATTCCAGGAATACGAAATAACGGTTTCCAAATGTCTAGCGAAGTCGATCGAAAACGATCTTGACCATATTGCGGATTCCCTGCCCAACAGAAACCTACTTTGAGATCGTTTTTAGAGGGATTCAGAGTTTGCGCACGCTTCCACTCCTCTTTCACTGCAAAATAAGGGATGCAAGGAAGAACTTTATCTACATGAATATTCAGAATTTTAGGAAGGCTCAAAAGAGAAACTTGGAGCGCACATTGCGGCATTGTTTCGCCTGGATCAACAAAAGCGTCGACTCCTTGCAAAGTCTCAAACAATCGGCGCAATGGAGCTGGTGATTCAAAATACACTCGCTCTGCTCGTTCGCGAAGAAGCGGAAGATAGCGAGCAAATTGGATGGCATCTCCAAAACCTTGCTCTGGATAAACCAAGATTCCCTTGGAAGAAATATCTTCGCCACGCCAGATCGGGAGAGCGTTCGCACGCTTCGTCGTTTTCAAGGCAAGCCGCGACTCATATCCCTGCCAACCCTTTTCCCATTCCCCCAACAGTAAATAAGTTGTTGCTTGATTGAATTGAGTCTCGGCATCGTCGGGACGCAGAGAAAGAGCTTTCCGGTAGCATTCCAATGCAGGATTAAATTTCCCCTGCACTTTCAAAACATTGGCAAGGTTATGCCAAGCTTCAAAAAGTTCTGGGTATTTCGCTAAGAGTTGGCGATAGAGTTGTTCCGCATTTTCCAGGCGTCCGGCATTTTTATGCGACACCGCCTCCTGGAAAATGAGCTGTGCTTGCTCGAACTCGGCACGGTCATTCAAAGGAAGGGTTAGAAACGAATACCTGCACTAAAGAACAAACCGGGCAAAGAATAATCCACATCAAAATCACGTGTTCCATCCTTGCCAGAGATATCGATACTGATCAGACGATAGCCAAGCGTTGCTTCCACTTTGGAAATCGGTGAATAACGAACACCTCCTTCAAGATCCAAGAATGTTCCATCAATATCCGCAACATCTGCCTTCATCCCGTAGAGATCCGCGAATGCTCTCAATCCTCCGAGACGAAACTCTGCCGAAATTCCAGGCATTGGAATTGGGGCTTTGCCATCAAATTCTTCCGTCAGCGAAAGAGAACTCGCCGTGGCCGTGGCGTTGATATCGATATAGTCGAATCCAATTCCGGGACCCACGCTGATCATCGGCAAATCGACGAGATACCAACGATAAAGTAATTTTGCATTGGTCATTTCCAGAGAGGACTGGACCGGAGTTCCTGCGGTGATATTACCGAATGCGGCTGTCACAGTACCGGAACCACTGGAATCCATCTGAAAACCAGAGAGAGAAATTTCATTCGAGCCCAATCGCAGCGAAGCTTTTGCATAAGGTCGGGACTCCGAGTCATCTAGGCCAAGATCCTCTAATGAGTTGTCCGTCGTGAGACCACTCCCGTCTTCGAGAGCCAAATTCCCATCCGGGCTAATTTGGAACATACCGACTTCTGCTTGGATCAGGTAATCGCTTCCTCCTAATCCAACCAAAGCACAGCCAGAACAAAATGACAGCAAGAAAACCAGCAGCAGTAATCGAAATGACATAGTCCCTCCTTAAAAATGAATTCAAGACCGCCGAATGCGCGGGATGCTAACACTACGGCAGTGTTCTGCCAATCCAAGGATCAAAAGCATCCGCACCATTGAGCAAATCGACCACTCGTAAAATATCGGACTGATGAGCAAGTCCGTTGCGATTGATATCCGCCGACCAAATTGGGAGCGAAACTACTCCGTTGAAGTAATTGATCAAATACAAAATATCCATAGGCGCGCTGTAACCATCTCCATTGACATCGGCAGGCAAATAACCAAAACGAATTTCGCTCCCACTGAGAATGTAGCGGATCCGCGTCCAGGCGCCCGCTTGAACAGGGGCGCTCAAACTAACCAACGCCACATTCGGGTCCAGGGCTTCTATCGCGCTGATGTTTGGCGCAACTCCATCGCCTCCTTCTTCCGAAACGGCAAGATCCGACGCGAGCAAATGCGTCGCCACTCCATTTCCAGAAAACGTTAATTGAATCTGTTGAAAGCCCATCGCTGCTCCACCGGTAATGGGGCTTGGTTGACGCGCATCGATGATTCCATTTGGGGGATTGCTCGCAATGATTTCCGGAAATGGTGTCGGGTCGCAATCGTTTGGTATTCCATCGAAATCTGCATCGAGAGTGTCATCAAATCCAGGGCATTGATCACACGGATCTCCGACTCCATCGTTATCGGAATCGACAAGACAACTGATGAAATAGGCACGTCCTGCTCCCAATTCTGTCTGGGAAATTTTCTCACCACTCGCGCTCACCAAAATTTCTCCGGCTCCATCTCCATCTAAATCCGGCGCAGAGGCAAGCGCGAATCCAAAACTCCCGAAGGATTCACGATGTGGCGAAGTGAGCACATGTAGGAGAAGACCCGTCGAACCAGAAAAAAGATAGGCGCGACCTGCAGATTCGAGTTCCTCAGAGAGGTTCTCTTGATGCGCCGCGATGAGAATGTCTCCAAATCCATCTCCATCGACATCGGGGACACCGCAGACCGAATAAGCGAATTGTCCAGAATTTTCCTCATTTTCAGATTCGAATGTCCGTAAAAGTTTTCCCGTCGAGCCAGAAAAAAGATAGGCGCGACCAACATCTTCTGGTGGCGCAGGTGGAGGATTCGGAGGAGGTTGAGGAATGTGATTCGAATCTTCTAAATAGGCCCCAACTAAAATTTCATCTAAACCATCTCCATCGGTATCCGGAACGACAGCAGTAGAAAATCCAAATTGTCCATTTCCCTCTTCGTTGGGAGAACCTATAGAACGGATTACAGTTCCCGTCCAAGCGGAAAACACATAGGCTCGTCCAGCGTCAATTGGCGTTGTTCCCGGATTCTCCAATCGCGCTCCAATCAAAGCATCGCCGCGACCGTCTTGATCGAGATCCTCGATTCCGCACACCGCATAACCGAATAATCCGAAAGCCTCGGGGAATGGAGAAACTAAAGTCCGAATGAGATTTCCTGTCGCACCGGAAAACACATACGCACGTCCAGCATCCTGAAGCCCTGGACCTAAGTTTTCTCCATGCGCCCCAATTAAGAGATCCATCTTGCCATCACCGTTGACATCGGGAATCGCGGCAACGGACTTTCCGAAGTAAGCAAAGCCTTGCTGGTTTGGAGAGATAAAACTACGAATCCAATTTCCGCTTGCGCCAGAAAATAGATGCGCGCGCCCAGAGCTCACCGGGGCACCGCCTCCCCATTCTGAATAAGTGCCGACCAATATTTCTCCAGCGCCATCTCCATCGAGATCTTCAATCCCAGCGACAGATACGCCGAAAAATCCCGCGGCAGTAGGGGTTGGCGAGACGACGCGATGCAAAACGTTCCTCGTTGCCGAAGAGAACACATAGACCGCTCCCGCATCCTCAAGATCTTCTCCCAAATCTTCTCGGTCGGCTCCGACGGCGAAATCCGCGACACCATCGCCATCAAGATCTGGAACAACCGCAACAGAACTGCCGAAAGAGGCCTGCGCTTGAATTTGGGAGGACTGAAGTTCCTCTATGGAAGCGAGTTCAATGGTTTGAATAAGGGGCAGAACTAATGCGAGATACATCGTCTCCTTCCTTCTTGCCATACAGCGTGGACGGTGCCGCGTCACGCGCTTTGGTCAACGCTCGATACCTGCTCAACTTCGGTCGCACTCAAGGCTTCTAATACTTGCCTTGCAGACTGAGTCTTCTCAAGCGATACCGCTACTTCCCGTTGTTTTTCTTGAGCCCTCGAAATGCACAGAGCGGTCAATCCCCGAAGTTTTTCCAGGAGAAGTTTGACTCTCTCGCGTTCTGCTGCGTCTTGCAGCGAATCGGAAAATTGTGAAGTCCCTTCCTGCTGAAAACGAGCGAGAGACTGTTCACAGATCGACCCCATCACTTCCAACGCTTTGAAATCGCCTTCGTCAATAGCAGCAAGCCAGCGAGTGGTTTTCTCAATCAGGTCCTCCAAATATGCCGTTGTGGAATTCATTGCAATCTTCCTGCTGAAGGGTTTTCATCCGAAATATTGTCCCATGCCGCCTCGAGAGTAGAGAGAATCCGCTGAACGGTCTGAATCGAGGCCTTGGCCTTGTTTAAATTTGCGTCGATTAATTGAGTGATACTGAATTGATAGAGAGCAGCAAGATTATCTGCGATTTCTCCGCCCTGCTCATAATTCAAGCTCGCAAAAAGCTCCCCGACGATTTCTTGTGCCTTTACAAGCGATGCGCGGAAACGAATCATGTCGCCACTATCCAAATGTTTCTCCGCACGATTCAAACTTGAAACCGCTTCATCGTAGAGCATTTGCACGAGTTTGAGTCTAGGCGCATTAAAAACCAGATTTTTAAGATACTCCCTTGTCGCAAGATTTGGCCTCGGCATATTTTTATCCGTTTAGGTTTGGAATTGGGATTGTCCTAAGAAACTTCCCTGTGTTTGCAAACGCCCTAAAGTCTGTTCCAAGATTGAAAACTGTTTCGTCAAGCGGTCTTGGTATTTTGACAGCCGCGTATCCGCCCGAACTAATTGATCGTTGATCGTAGAAATTCGACTGTCCGTCTGCTCGCGAACCGAGCTAATGAGACCCTTGGAACTCACTCCATCCACCGTTGTTCCGCTAATGAAATCCTGAATGAAATCGTAGATTTGTTTCGCTACTCCATCGGTGCCGCCCGTTTCGCTCTCGGAAAAAAGACGCCCAACATCTTCGAAATCGCTATCCAAGGCATCATCCAGAGCATCACTATCGATCTTGAGTGTTTTGTCTGTTTGAACGGTAATTCCAATTTGCGCCAAATTATGCGCGAGGCTATCCGTGTCGAGAGAAGTGTTCTGAACACTGGCAAGAAGCGCAGGAAGTCTCGAAGACGCAACGGAGAGAGAAATATCATTGAAAAGCGGATTGACATTTTGCCCTTCGGTCTTCTTTTGCTGCGTTTTGATAAATCGCGCAAGATCGTTATAGGCGTCGACGAATTCCTGAATCTTCTCCTTCACTGATTCCGTGTCTTTGCCTACCGTGAGCGTAAATTCGCTCGCACTCGAAAGCAGATTCAAAGTCACGCCAGGAATGATCACACTCTCATCGTCAACACTGCCGGAGATCGTATTGCTCGTTCGCTCGATTCCAGAAATTCCATCGACGGTCAACACGGCGTTTGTAGCTGGAACTAAATTCGTAAAAGACAAGGCTGGTCCAGTTCCTCCGCTAGGAACTGCTGTGACATTGATCACATTGGTGTAACCATCGACCTTCCCTGTTTCCTTCGAGGTCAAGATCAATTTATAAACGGGGGTTTGTCCACTGGCGGCTGTATTCACTACGGTTGCCCCTAAAGACTCATTCAAAGTCGCTGTACTGTTGATCGCGTTAGCTACTCCATTGAGGGTGTTATTGCCGGAATTGATCGTGATGTTGTAAACCGTGCCCGCATAGTTAATCGTCAACGTTCCAGTTCCCACCGTTGTTGTATCTGGATCTTCATACCCTGTTTGCTGCGCATCCGACTCCGCCTTGGCGGTCGATGTAATCGTGATCGTATGGGTACCTTCGACAGCCGTGCCGTCGGCGGTCGCCGTCAAAGCATTCTCATTAGAGGGAGTCGCGCTGTAAGCGAGAATTTCAGAAAGGCGATCTAACTCAGCCGCCTTGCTCTTGAGTGTGTTGAGCCTGGTTTCAAAAGAAGAAAGGGCACTGAGCTTAGACTGAAGTGTCGATTTGCGATCCAGAAGTGGCTGTTTGATGGCTCTAGTTTCGACGCCAAGTAACGCATCAATGATCGCTGTTGTGTTCAACCCACTGGAGATACCAGCAATACTAATTCCAGAGCTGGAACCCAATCCCAAAGAATTGATCGCCATATCTACTCCTCTCTGTTATGCGCCTTGATCGAACAACAACTTCTGATAATCCTCCAACGCTTTCTTCGCGTTCCTCAATTCCTTTGCTGGAACTTCTCGCAATACCTCGCCGCTTTTCGCGTCGACGATTTTCGTAATGACTTCTTTCGTATCTCGATCCACCGAGTAAGTTAGCGAATAGTTATCGCCTTCTCCGCTCAGCGGACCTTGCACTAAAGACTCGCTCGAAGCTCCGTCTTGTGGAACTTCTTTTCGATCTTCCTTTTGTGAAACTTGAGCCTTCGCTCCGTTCACGGCCTGGTCCTTTCGAACCGGGCTTGCCCCTCCTCCAAACACTGGATTTGCTGCTTCCATGTTTGGCCTCTTTCCTTTCACCTACCTTCTTCCTATGCCAGGCGGATATGAAACCCCGCCTACAAGGCGAATCAGGGAGGCGGTTGCCACCGCCTCCCTGAGCTATTATCGGAACTTCTCGTTACTGGATTAACCTTGCAGCAGCGAGAGAGCCGCATTCGGTCGGATATTGGCCTGAGCCAAGATCGCAATAGCCGATTGCTGGATGATTGAGTTACGGGTCAAGTCGGACGTTTCGAAGGCGACGTCCACGTCTCGAATTCGCGAACGAGCGGCATCGAGGTTCTGGGCGGTGATCGCCAAGATGCTTTGTGTCGAATTCAATCGGCTCAAAGCAGCACCCGCACGACCGCGAGCATTGTTGACCGTATCGATTGCACTATCTACTCGAGAGAGTGCAGTATCCAACTGTCCACCAGTGACGAGTGAAGAAGTGTTCAAGCTTGTCAAAGATAGAGCAGTTTTATCGAGATCGGACAAGGACACGCTGATCGTATCGTTCGAAGAACTCGAGATACCGACTTGGAAGGTAATCAACGAATTCGTTCCGTCCAACAAGGCAATGTTATTGAACTTGGTGGTCGAAGCGATTCGGTCGATTTCGTTGATCAAGTCGCTGAACTCTGTGTTCAACGTATCTTTATCCGCGTTCTGTACCGTACCGTTCTTCGCTTGCAGAACGATTTCCTTCAAGCGTTTCAAAATGTCACCGACTTCGCCAGCCGCACCGTCCGCAGTTTGCGCGAGCGAAACTGCGTCGTTCGAGTTACGAAGTGCTTGGTTGTAGGCGCGTACGTCAGCACCCAAGCGTTCTGCCTGAGCGAGTTCAGCAGCACCGTCTGCCGCACCAGTCAATCTCAAACCAGAAGACAAGTGGGCAAAGTTCTTCGACAATCGCCCCGTCACGGCGGACAGGTTGCGTTGCGCGTCGATTGCCGCAATGTTGGTATTTATCCGAAGACCCATTTTTTTACTCCTTAACGAACAATGATCGAACTAGACTACCTTTTTCCCGCGCCAGGTAGCCTGCGTGGCAGCCTACGTGTCCTAGCGCACATCACACACTGGTAGATTCTCGGCAGCCTGAACAATCACTTAAGAAATGTGTTTTATTTTTTTGCAGCAATCTGAAGTGCCTTCCCCGAATCAAAAACCCGCCGTCCAATCTTCGGAATTTTTAATTCCGACTTAAGGGCCATTCCAAAAAAATCCGATAAGACAGCACTTTGCGGGAGATTTCCCCGCCAAGAGAGAAAACCGTAGAGAAAAGCAACGCAAATGGAGGCAATGTCGGTTTTCTCGACAAGCAACAGAAGGAATAGCAGGCATATATATGGAAGGAACGTTATTGGAGCCGAAGGAGTCCTCAAGCAAGGCCTACGCCCATCACACCCCCGTTGTCCTTTTGGCTGATGATGATCTCGCCTTTGCAGATGCCTTGAAAAAAATGCTGAGTGCTGAAGGCTACGAAGTGCTCTGGGCAAGGGATGCGGACTCTACCTTATATATAGCGAAACAAGAAAAGCCGGATTTGGCTCTGATTGATGTACGTATGCCAGGGGCGGAGGGCCTTTCCTTATTAAGGAGCCTAGTTCAGGCCGATTCCTCTCTACCCGTCTTGTTGATGACCGGCTATGGCAGTGTTTCGATTGCCGTTGAAGCCATCCGAGATGGTGCTTACGACTTTATCGAAAAGCCTTTACGTCGAGATTCTCTCCTCCCCCGACTTCAAAACGCCCTCTCTTTGCGACAGATGCAGCAGGAAATGGGGCGTTTGAGGGAAGAAATCCAACAATTGAAATTCTCTCCGATCGTTGGGCGCAGTCCGGCGATCCGAAACGTTTTACGACAAATTACTTCCGTCGCCGTAACGCCGAATACGACGGTATTGCTCCAGGGCGAATCGGGAACTGGCAAGGAACTCGTCGCGCGGGCCATCCATGATCACTCGGAAAGAAGGATGAAACCTTTTATTGCCATCAACTGTGCCGCTCTCACCGAGTCCTTGCTAGAAGCGGAACTCTTTGGCTATGAAAAAGGTGCCTTTACAGGTGCCTCCCCCAACGGCAAACAAGGATTGTTCGTCGCAGCAGACGGAGGAACGATTTTTCTCGACGAAATCAGCGAGTTGGCGAGCGGCCTACAAGCAAAACTATTGCGAGTCTTACAAGAGCGCAATGTCCGACGAGTCGGTGGAGAACGAGATTTACCGGTCAATGTCCGAGTCATTGCATCAACCAACCGAGACTTGCAAACCGAAGTTCAACAAGGCCGATTTCGCCAAGACTTATTCTTCAGATTGCATGTCATGTCGATCGAGCTTCCACCTTTGAGGGATCGCCGCGAAGACCTGCCTCTGCTCTCGCATTATTTCCTCGAACACTACAACAAGGATCTCAACAAAGAACTGCGAGGATTTTCTTCACAGGCCATGGAAGCGCTTTCACGACATAGCTGGCCTGGAAATGTTCGTGAACTTCGAAATGCCATCGAAAGAGCTGCCATCGTCGCAAGAGGAAGTTGGATCGAAGAAGGTGACTTGTCGCTGCACTCGAACACGAGTTTCCAAGATTCCAATTCGGAATTGCGAGTGCCAGCAACTGAGCGCTCTTTGCGCGGAGTAGAAAAAGCCTTGATTCAACAAGTTCTAGGAGAAACACGCGGCAATATATCACGCTCTGCAACGCTGCTCGGGATTAATCGCACAACTCTCTATAACAAAATGAAACTTTACGGGGTGGAAGCATGAACCTAGAGCTAGACACCCTTCGCAATCAAATCGCTTCACTTCGAGCGCAAATCGAGCTCGTACAAGAGCAGACAGATGCTCTCGACCCACGAGCAGAAATTCTCACGAGTGCCCTTGCGGAGACCGAGAGAATTGCGATGAGCGCGAATCGTGCACTCTCAACTCTCAGTGAGTCCGAAAACCCTTTCACTACTGCGAAACAGAACGCAAATTTCCCTGCCACTGGAATTTCACGAAGAGTTCTCGTGACAGAAGATGAGAAGGGAATTCGTTCCGCCATCGTTCGCTCCTTGGAACTCAAAGGCCACCAAGCCTTCAGCGCTTCGAATCGAGAAGAAGCTCTTGAGCTAATTAGAAACAAGTCGATTGAAATTCTTGTCACCGATCTGCGCTTGGACGGATTTGCTGTGGACGACGGAATTGCTCTGTTTGAACAACTCAAAGAAATTCGTCCCGATCTGAAACTCGTCGTGATGACCGGCTACGCGTCAGCGGAATCAACTCTGCGCGCGCTGCGCCTGGGTGCTTTGGACTATCTCTGCAAGCCTTTCAAATTGGAGTTGCTACTCAATGCCATCGAAAAAGCCGCTTCAAACAATTGCGAAGCTGGAAATGAACTACCAAGTGAAATTCCGTTCTCCACTCAGATAGAACTCAATCTCGATCGGATCAACGATTTCTTAGCGCAGCTGCGAAAAATTGCGGCGCGAGAAAATCTTCCCAAGCGAGCCTACGCGGCTTTATTTCTTGCAAGCAAAGAAGCCTTGCTCAACGCCATGCAACATGCCTATCCGAATCAACAGGGGAAAGCCTGGATCGAAATGAGCCGCGCAGACAATTCGCTCTGGGTTCGAATTCAAGATCGCGGAAAAGGCTTTTCTGCGTCGAGCACTCTCTCGCGGATTCTCAGCGCAGAGCCAGTTCCAAATTGCGGACTTCGCAAAATGCACCGTCCCGTCGATGACTTACGTATTCATTCGGAAAAAGGTAAGGGCAGTACTGTCTCCTTTCGCATCTCTCTTTCCTCAAGCCGAGCGAATAGCGAACAAAATTTACTGAAACAAGTGTTGTGGGCATAAACATGGCTGAAGAAGAGAAAAAACCACCGGAAGAAGAAAAAGCGAAAAAGCCAAAAGCTCCTGGACTATTGGCGAAACTCGGACAGATGGAAAAGTCCACCATTCTTTCCATCGGTTTGTTTGGTGCGATGTTGATGAACGCCATTCTTCTTGGAATTGTGAGTGTGAAACCTTCGCGTATCGTCGAAAAATTTAATGCGACCGTTACTCATCCTGATGCGGTTTTGCCTCCTCTGCCTCGCGATGTACCAAATCCTGAGCGCCACATCGACATTCTCTTGGGGATGGCCGATAGCTATCGAAGACTTGGTAAGTATGAAAAAGCGGCAGAGATTTATGAAATCGCCAATCGCGCTTTTGATTCCAGCGTGCACGCGAAAAAAGGCCAGCACCGCTCTTTTGAAGAAGCGAACGCTCTATTCGAAAAAGGTAATTTCCGAAAGGCGCGCAGCTTGTACTACTCCTTCCTTTGCGGTGCGGACATTCTCCCTGCCGAGGAACAATCACTGGCTGCACAAGCTCAGTTTCGAATAGCCGAATGCTATCTGCGAGAAACACTGAAGCCAGCGGAGGAGGGGCTATGACCATACTCTCTTTCACTACATCCGTTTTCGTTGCTGTACTTGTAGTTCAAGACCATGGACACAAACAAGAACACGAACAAGCCCCAGCACACGAATCAGCACCAGCACAGGAAGAGAAACATGAAAGCTCTCAGGCTTCACAAGAAACAACTCCAATACAAATTGAAGTAGAATCCTCAAACTCTGGAACTCTATATTCCGTCGAGGCCCGCTACATCCGTCTGGGAGATTTTTTAGAAGAGTTTTCCAAGAAAAGTGGATTGAAGTTTGAAGGTTTGGAACCAGGCTTTGCAAATACGACTATTGATCTCTCTTTCACGCGGCGAAAACTTGATGAAATTCTCAAACCAACCTTTGGATCTGCAGAATTGCGTTATACGAGAACCGGAAACGTTGTCACGCTTGCAGCAATCCCAACGACCGACTCTGAAGAAGGGAAAAAGTGGGTTTTCACTGCAGGAATCCAGGCAAGCTACGAAGCAAGCCGAAAATTCCCCCATTTCCCGGATACCACCAAACTGTTTTTGCTCATCGCTTCTATCGATGAACAAGAAGGACGAATCGAAGAAGCAAATCAGAGATATCAAGCCATCATCAAAAATTTCCGTAACTCCGATGATGTCCCAGAAGCCCTGCTCAGGCTAGGACGCAATCAAATCAAAGCGGGAAATTACGAAGTTGCTTACGGTTATCTCTCTAACCTAGTCAACGATTTCGTCAGCTTTAACCAGCTTGATGAAGGCTACTATCTCTTTGGCCGCAGCTTGCTCCAACTAGGCTCTGTCGATCGAGCGGGAAAATACTTTGGGTTCATGGTGGAGCAATATCCCAACTCACCTTTCCTGCTGATGGCAAAACTTTACTTAGCAGAATGCATGCGCCGCCAAGGCTCGGCGAAAGAAGCGCTGGAGCTCGTCCTGCCCTACGAAGAAGAAGCCAAGAAAAAGGCTGCGTCGCGACAGGAATTTTTGTGGGTGTACGGCAATTGCCTTTTTGATCTCAAGGAATACAAAAAAGCCGCGGCTACTCTATTCCGCTTTGCTGGAGAGTTTTCTAATCGAGAAGAGGCCCCTCGAGCAAATTTCCGTGCCGCGGAAGCGGCTTATCACAACGGGGACTATCTTGCGGCGATTTTTCTCTTGGAAAAAACCCGGGGCGAAGAATCCATCGACTCTAAAGCCTGGAATCAACTTGCAGATCAAGTTCGAAGGTCTACCCATCTAGAAGAATTCTTGGAACTCGATGATCCAGGCGCCGAAGCTATTTCAAGGGCCGCAAGCTTACAGCAGCTTGGAAAAAAAGAAGAAGCCATTGCCATGTTGCGCGAACATTTTGGGAGTCGCCGTTATGGAGGCGAAGCCAAACTAGAAGCCGCACGTTACTTGCTCGAAAACAAAGCTTCAGATCAATGCATCAAATGGCTATTGGAATGGCTACCAACTGCAAATGACCCCAAATGGGTCGACCAAGCCTTCCAATTACTAGGTGATGCCTACCTGCAACAAGGGAAAACAGAACAAGCCGCAGAAGCCTATCAAGGAATTCTTAGGAGATCGTCATGAACGTTTTTTTCCTATCCATGATCTTTTGCGCATTCCAAGGCCTTGATGAAGAAAAAAATCAAGACTTGGTGGATTTAGAAGAACTCATCAATTTAGAAAAATCTTTGCTTCAACAAGACCTCCGTATCCGAGAACTCTTGAATGCCCAAACAAAAGCAAAGAGCGGAGAGCGAATTCCCACGCTTACTCTGGTTCCTAAGCAATCCTTTGATGTCACCGTATCACTTCAAGATTTGCGCCAAGAAATTCTCTCTCTTCAAGAAGAGTGTGAAGAGCTGCAAGTAGAGCTCGATCCCGAGCCCATTGTTGTGGTCGTCGAACAAGAAGAGCCCGTGGAAAAAGATCCTTTGGCAAAAAACCCCCACGTAAAACCCAATATCAAAAAACTGGGACCGGTTCTGATGAAGCTGGGGAAATGGGAAGAAGCGGGTGCTCTCTACGACTCGCAAGAAGATTCTTGGAGCAAGTTCTACTCGGCTTACTGCCTCGAAATGCAAGGTAAATGGGAAAGCGCCTTGAGCTCTTACCGGAAACTCGCATCGGATTCTCCCCAGAGCTCAGCAGGAATTCACGCTGGAAAAGTTCGTGAGCTTCTCGAACAGCGAATGAAATTCGGAACCGTTAAGGATTACGAGTTTTACGTTCAAAAACTTCAGGCTGGAGAAATTGGGAAATGAGCCAAAAAGCTCAAGCAACTGCTTCTGTTGAAGATATCGAAGCGCTGACTTCGGCGTTTGGTACTTTTGTCAAGGCAACAGAAGAACTGCGCGGCTCCTACGAAAAACTGCGAGAGCGCGCAGAGCGAATCGATCTTGAGCTCGCCCAAGCCAATGAGCGTATCCGCCGACTCGACAAGCTGGCGGCTTTGGGACAAATGTCGGCCGTCATTGCCCACGAAATTCGCAATCCTCTCAACGGGATTCAAGGATTCGCCAATTTGCTCGCGAAAGGGCTCGAAAACGGCGATGCAAAATTTGTTAACTATTCTTTGAAAATTGTCCGTGGCGTAGCAGAAGTGGATTCCATTCTGGCAGACCTGCTCGCCTTTGCTTCTCCTGGAAATTTTGTAGCGCGCCCCATCGCACTCAAAGCTTGTATTGAGCATGCAGCCGAATCCGTTCAGCAACATCTCAATCCCGAACAGAAAAACTCTCTGCGAATCGATTACAGCTCTGTTCCAGCAAGCATTCGAATTTCTGGAGATTCCGTCAAACTCGGTCAAGTGCTTCGCAATCTGATTGCAAACGCAGCGGACGCGATGACGCACGGAGGAAGCATTTCGATTTCCGCAAAATTACACGGAGAAAAGGTGGTGATTTCCGTTTGCGATAGTGGGCCTGGAATCGCAGCAGAATACCGTGGAAAAATTTTCGATCCTTTCTTCACGACCAAAACCAAAGGCACAGGTCTTGGGCTCGCCATTGTGAGAAATCTTGTCGAGTTGCATGGAGGGTCGATTCAATTAGTGGATAGTTCTTCCGGCACACGTTTCGATATCGAGTTGCCAACCGCCACATCAGAAAGCGAGGCAGAACATGGGAATTGAGAAAATTCTCCTCGTTGATGATGACCCGTTGAGTAGAGACTTCCTCGCCGAAGCCTTGCGTTCGATGCGTTATGAAGTTTTCGAAGCTCGTGACGGAGAAGAAGGGCTACGGCGATTTGAAGATTCTTCACCAGATCTCGTCCTTTCCGATCTCAAAATGCCCAAGAGAGACGGACTCGCTTTGCTTAAAGATTTGCGCCGACTCGATACGCAGATTCCGTTCATTCTCTTGACGGCGCACGGCACGATTGAATCCGCCGTCGCTGCCATGAAAGAGGGCGCCTCGGACTTCTTGTTGAAACCGATCGCTCCTGATGCACTCGAACTCGTGCTCTCACGCGCCGCAAAAGATCGCCGTCTGCGTCAAGAAAACGATTATCTACGAGCGCAAAATAAAGGGGATTGCGAATTCATCGGCGAGAGCGGACCCGCGCGAGCCATTTTGTCTGAAGTCGAAAAAGTAGCGCGCACGAAAGCCACGGTTCTTTTAACTGGAGAAAGCGGCTGCGGAAAAGAACGCATCGCGCAAAGAATTCACGAACGCAGCCCACGCGCAAAACAACCTTTCATCCGAGTAAATTGCGCCGCACTTTCCGAGAACTTGCTCGAATCGGAAATGTTCGGACACGAAAAAGGCTCTTTCACCGGGGCTGTACAGAAGAAAGAAGGCAGATTCGAACTCGCCGACGGGGGAACTTTACTCCTCGACGAAATCGGTGAAATCTCCATGCCTTTGCAAGCCAAATTGCTGCGTGTACTCGAAGAAGAAGAATTCGAAAGAGTCGGAGGCACGAAAACCATTCAAGTGGACGTGCGCGTCATCGCGACAACGAACCGTAATCTGCGAACCGAAGTGCAAAAGGGACGATTCCGGGAAGATCTCTTCTTCCGCTTGCATGTTGTTCCGATTCACATCCCACCGTTGCGAGAACGCGCGGAGGACATCCCCTTGTTCGTCGCTCGTTTCCTCCAGCGTTTCGCCACGCAATACGGATCGAAAGTCAATTCCGTTGCGCCGGAAGCGATGCAAAGACTGCAAGCCTATGCATGGCCAGGAAATGTACGCGAGTTGGAGAACTTGATGCAAAGACTCGCTGTACGCGATCACGGTACTGTGATCGGCCTAGAGGAGCTCGAGGGAGAACTGATCGCTCGTCCTCTATCTGGAGAATGGAAAGCTGCAGGCGAAGAAAAACTCTTTGAACAGATTACGGGTCGTTCTCTGGCAGAAATCGAACGCGACGTGATTTTCAACACACTCGCTTCCGTTGGAGATAACAAAACGGAAGCGGCAAAGATACTCGGTGTTACCGCCAGAACACTTTCGAACAAATTGAAACTGTACCGGCAGAACTCTCTGCCAAAAGGAGTGTGACATGAAAGATCTCTTTCAAGATCTCTACCCTCTTTCGCGCGGAATGGACGCTTCGGTTGTTCGACACCGCGTGCTTTCCGCTAATTTGGCGAATCTCAACACACCGGGATTCATTCGTTCCGATGTGAAGTTTGAAGAATTGCTCAACGAGAAAATTGGCTCTGAAAGCTCGCCTAAAAAACTCGAAGAAGCACTCAAAGCGATTCGTCCTCAAATTTATTCGGATCCCTCAGGGCCAACGACTCCAGATGGAAACAATATCACCATCGAAAGAGAAATCGGCAGGCTCAACCGCAATGAAATTCTCTACAACGCTTACGCGGAAATTCTTTCGCTGAAGCTAGGACAACTGAAATTCGTAATCGGGAGTAAATAACCATGAGTTTGAAATCACATGGATTGTTTCGAGGTTTGGAAATCAGCTCAAGCGGGATGACTGCAGAGCGCGTTCGCATGAATGTCATCGCCGCCAACATTGCCAACTCGGAAGTCACTCGCACGCCTCAAGGCGGGCCGTACCGACGCAAAACCGTTTCGTTTGCGCCCATGCTCGAAGACATGATCCGCAACGCAGATCCGTCCGTTCGTTCTGCATCTGGAGTACGCGTGGCAGGAATCTTCGAAGATCCAACACCAGGTTCGATGGTGCACAGGCCAGGTCATCCCGAAGCAGATGCACAAGGAAATGTTCTGATGCCAAACGTCAACATGACTTTTGAAATGGTCGATTTAATGACGGCGCTTCGAGCTTACGAAGCGAATCTCGCTGCCGCGAGGAGCTTCAAAGAAATGGCAAATAAAGCCATTCAGCTGGGTCGCTAGGAGTAAAACATGAATGACGAAATTCAAAAAATGGGTTTTTCGATTCCGGGAATCAATGGAGCGATTCCCGGAGCAACGAAAGTAACGCCTGCCGTAGGCGAAAACTTTGGTTCCATGCTCGGTCAGATGCTTAGCCAAGTGGAAACGGCAAATCGTCAAGCCGATAGCGCGGTGCAAGGATTGCTGACGGGAGAAGCGCAAGACATTCACTCTGTGATGTTAGCTGTTCAAAAAGCGGATCTGTCTTTACGCATGGCGATGGAAATCCGCAACAAACTCATTGATGCCTATCAAGAAGTCATGCGGATGTCGGTGTAAACATGAAAGAAATATTCGATCAATTCTCGGCGTTTTGGAAAAAGCTCGGTCCCAATCAAAAAGCTTCGATTTTGCTCGCGATTGTGATCGGCGCTTCGGCATTAGCTGGGATCGTTTATTACGCGAATCGCCCGCAATACGAGTTTCTCTTTGGTGGTTTAGCACCAGAAGACTCAGCGAAAGTGATCAATTACTTGGGATCGAACAATATTCCCTATCAGGCCCCGGGAAATGGCTCGACCGTTTTAGTCCCGCGCGATCGCGCAGCAGAAGTGAGAGCGGCCATCATTGAGCGAAGCCTCGTTAAAGGAGGAGTCGAAGGTTTCGAATTGCTCGATAAAAGCAATCTAGGCCTCACCGATTCCTTGCTCAAAATGAATCTCACTCGAGCGATTCAGGGAGAAATCTCCAAAACCTTGAACAAAATGAGCTGGGTCGAGGACTCCAAAGTCATGATTTCTCCCGATGAAAAATCTCTATTCATCAAAGACGAGAAACCTGCGAAAGCTTCAGTCTATTTGACTTTGCGTCCTGGAAAAATCGCGACACCAGATGCCATTTCTTCCGTGACCTATTTCGTTGCCGGAGCCTTCCCTGGATTGAAACCGGAAAACGTCTTCGTCATGGATCACAACGGCAGACCGTTGCATACGCCTCAAGAAAAAACCATGGAAGCCAACAGTTCTCAACTCGCTTCCAATAAACTCACTTACCAGAAAATGGAAGAAGAACATCGTCGTGTCTATGCGCAAGACATGCTCGATAAAGCCTACGGATCAGGGAAAACCATCGTTGGTGTCAGCGTTGCGGTCAAAAATCCTCCGCCCATCATCGAAAAAGTTGAATACGACAAAAAGGCTCCTTTAAAGAGCGAGAAAAAGATCGATCGTGATACCCAAAGCGGCACTCCAACAGGAAGTGGAGGCGCTACGGGAATTGCTGAGCGAACTGCAAATGCAGGCAACGCAACGACGGGTGGAACCAGTTCCACTTCAGACAGTTCGAAGGAATCCTATAAGGAGTACTCCGAGCCCGGAAAAACCATCACGCGAAATATGGCCACGGGTTTTGATGTCGAGAAACTTTCGGTCAGCTTGATGATCGACAAGGCCCTCGAAGCACAGAAGGCTGCAATCGAAGAACAAGTCAAACGCGCTGTAGGTTGGAGTCAGCAACGCGGCGATGAAGTCATTGTCGCTGCCGTTGTAGAGATGCCCAAAGCTGAGGCTGCACCTGTAGAAGAAGGCGGCATGCTCGATAATTGGAACTTAGTAGAAATCATTAAATATTCCGTACAAGGACTCGTCGCAATCATTGGTCTTTTCTTCCTAAAAGGATTGATCAAGAAAGGCGGCAAAGGGAAAGCGGCCGCTGGTGGAGTTCCTGGTGGACCAGAAGGAGTCACGGTACCGCCTGAAGTTCTTGCGCGGATTCAATCTCGGCGTTCAACCGAGCTTCTCGCCGCTACAGATCAAGCGGGTGCAGGCCGAGTCGCTAAATCCTGGATGACCGCGAAAAAATAAAGGAAAGACATGAGCCCAGTTCTTTGGAAAGGCCCTCAAAAAGTAGCAGCGTTGCTCTACTCGTTAGATCCAGATCTCTCTTCCGAGATTCTCTCCCAGATGAGCGAAAACGAGATGGCAGAAGTCGGAGCGGCAATGACGACTTTAGATCCTGCTGAGATGACTGAGGAAGCTTTTGGAGAACTGCACAAAGAATTTGTCAAAGCCATGCTCGAGGATACGGGACCAGAAGCTCCCCCGCCTCCTCCCATGGCTCAAGTGCTCGAAGAATTGTTGGGAAAAGCCTTGCCTCCTGATCGCGCGAAGCAAATGCGTGCGAAAATTGAATCCACTTCGAAGAAAAGCCGCCCATTCATTCAACTCGAGAAACTCAAAATCGATTTACTGAGAAAAACTCTCGAAGGAGAGCATCCACAAGTGATTGCCTTGGTCTGCTCTCGCATGAGTTCGGATTCGACCGCTCTCGTTCTTGGCGGAATGGAAGATGCCGTCAGAAACGATGTCGTTCGCCGCATGGCAGTGCTGGACAATCCAAAAGAAGAATTGATTCGTGAGCTTGTCACGGCACTGGAAGCAAAAGCAAATTCCTTTAAACCAGCCGCAGCAGAAGGCGGAGAAGCAGCTGCGGAAGAAGAAGTTGTAGATCCCCAGAAAAAGCTCCGCGCCGTCGTCGACATTTTGAAAACTGTCGATGTGGAAGTCGAAAAATCAATCTTGGCCAATCTCGACGAACAAGATGCAGAACTGGCCAAACAAATCCGCGAATTGATGTTCACATTCGAAGATCTTGCCATTCTCGACAAGAAGGCCATGCAGAAATTGCTTACTGGTTTCGATATCGGCGTATTGGCTCGCGCACTCAAAGCGGCGGATCCGGCTGTCGAAGCGAACTTCATTGCCAACATGGCAAAACGTGTGCAACAGATGTTGGCTGAAGAACGTGAATTGATTGAAGCCGTAACCGTGGAAGAAGTCACGCAAGCGCAAAAGGAAATCATGGTCTCGGTTCGAGCCATGATCGATTCGGGAGAAGTTCAAATTCCAAGAAAGGGACAGGCGAATGCCAAGCCCAAGTGAGAATTCCTTTCAGATCAAATTTTCAAAACCTCTAAAAGGCGCGAGACTGCGTTTGATTCAAACAGGCGGTCAAAACACCAAAAATAAAGGTCCGTTCGTAGGAAAAAGCGTGGATTGGATCGCAGGCTATCAAGAAGGAAGCGCTACTGCTGATCAACAAAACAAGGCTAAAACACAAAGCCTAGAGTCCGCATTTCAAGCCGCTGCAAAAAAACTTAAAGATGCTCGAGATGCGGAAATCAAAGCAATCGAACCGCAAGTGGTCGATCTTGCCTTGGCAATTTGCAAATCGATTTTGCACAAAGAAATTGATGCCGGGCATTACGACATCCAAGCCATCGTGACCGAGGTGTTAGGGAAAATTCAACCTTCGGAAGAGAAACTCGAAATTCACCTCAACCCTGAAGATCTCGCGACATTGCAAAAAGCTGAGGGAGGAAAATCTACGGATTCCATTCAATTCGTAGCGGACCCAAATGTAGCTCGAGCATCGTGCTCCATCAAAACCAACTTTGGAGTACTTACACGCGAAGTCGACTCACTCTTAGAAGAAGTTTCCGCAGCATTGACCGGTAAAGCATGAAAGTGGAACTCAACAAATATCGCGATCGACTGCAACAAATCACGACCGCGTCCTTTCGCGGACATGTCACCAAACTCGTAGGCATTTTGGTTGAAGCTTCTGGTATTCCAGCCACTTTAGGGTCTCTGTGTCGAATCGAACGTGCGCAAGGAGGAGAGCCTTTAATTGCCGAAGTCGTTGGTTTTCGCGGCGAAGTGGCGCTGCTCATGCCATTCGGAGAAATGAATGGCCTTGGAGTCGGGGCACCAGTGAGCAGCCTTGGAAAATCTTTCACGATTTCTGTCGGCGATCGATTGCTTGGAAGAATTCTCGATGGTTTCGGCCGACCCATGGATGGACTGGGCATGATTCCTGGCACTAGCGAAGTCCCCGTGCATCGCGAAGCGCCAAACCCGCTCGAACGAGTGCCAATCAAAGAAGTTCTCGAAACCGGAGTTCGCGCAATCGACGGACTTTTGACTTTGGGAAGAGGGCAAAGAATTGGAATTTTTTCCGGTAGTGGTGTTGGAAAGAGTTCTCTGCTTTCTCAGGTTGCAAAGGGATCTTCCGCCGATGTCGCCGTGATCGCATTGATTGGCGAGCGTGGTCGAGAAGTTCAAGCCTTCATTCAAGAAGCTTTGGGGCCTAGCGGTTTGCAAAAAGCCGTAGTCGTCGCTGCGACTTCAGATCGTCCTCCAATTGAAAGATACAAAGGAGGATTTGTTGCAACGGCGATTGCTGAGTATTTCCGAGATCAAGGCAAGAATGTGCTCTTCGTTATGGACTCGGTCACTCGTTTCGCTGCCGCCTGCCGAGAAATTGGCTTGGCTCTGGGAGAGCCTCCGACGCTTAAAGGCTACCCACCTTCTTTCTTTGCCACCGCTCCAAAACTTGTCGAACGTTTGGGGAGAACAAAACGTGGCAGTATCACAGGCATTTACACTGTCTTGATCGACGCAGACGACATGGACGATCCCGTTGGCGACACTCTGCGCGGCTTGCTCGACGGACATATCATCCTTTCGAGAAACTTAGCCAATCGAAATCACTTTCCCGCAATCGACACCTTGGCCAGCCTCTCCCGTTTGATGAAAACCGTATCAACCCCCATCCATCATCAGGCGGCAGGAAAATTCCGCGATTTATTAGCAACCTATGAAGAGAACCGCGATCTCGTACAGATTGGAGCTTATCGCAGCGGCACGAACGCCAAGCTCGACAAAGCCCTCACTCGAATTGCCAACATTGAAGGCTTCCTCAAACAAGAACCTGAGAAAAATGTTCCGTTTCAAGAAACAACGGCTCAGCTTTTGAAACTGACTGAAGGATAGCGATGGCAAAGCGATTTCGATTCCCTCTAGAAAGAGTGTTATCCGTCCGACGGATGGAGGAACGCTTGCAGAAACTCGCCTTTGCACAAAGCCAGATGAGATTACTCGAAGCAGAAAATGCCAAAGCACTTTGCGAACGACAACATGCAAGCGCCTGCACTGATCTCGCTTCACTTCGAAAACGTTCTCCCCTACCACTTCTAGAATGCCTACAGACAGAATCATTTTTAGACGATCTGAAGGGGAGTATTTCTAGGCGGATCAAAGACATCGAAACTCGTCGAGTCGAGATGGAAAAAGCTCGTCAGGAATTCCTGGTGGCTTCGACACGGCGTAAGGCCATCGAAAAAATTCGAGCGATTCGAAAAGAAGCTCATTTGAAGGATTGGCGTACACAAGAAGCGAAACGCTTTGATGAAATTGCTTCTATACGCGCACAAAGACAAATGGAGGAGTCATGAAACGCATCGGAGTGTTCTGTGCAGTGCTAGCGAGTGGCATTGCTTTGTTTTTTCTTTCCACGTTCTCGTTTCTTGCCATGCAAGGACATTTGAACGAAGCCACTCTCACGCGACTACCCTTGATTGGAAAAATTTTCTCTGGCAGCGGGACGGCTGCTACCAGTGAACAAATCGAAGATCTCACACTGCAAATTTGCAGACTGCGAGTCGAAATGGCCACATTGGAAGTGAAACTTCGGGAAAACAATCGTTTGTTGGGAATGCAGGAAAAGAACATTCAACCTGCTTCTTGGAGATAACACATGAAGAAAATTTATTTAATTGTTGGATTGGTGGCTGGAGGTCTCGGCCTTCTTCTCTTGTCCGTCTTTTTGTTTTTGGCAGCAAAAGGGAAGCTCAACAGCGAAACGTTGACGAGGATGCCAATTCTCGGGAGATTCTTTGGTGAACCAGTGCCTATCGTGATCACTGTACCCGTCAAAGAAGACGCAAAAGACGAAAAGAAAAAGGAACCAGAAGAAGAGCTACCTCCATTAGCACATTTCTCTCTTCCTTCCCCATTCACAGCGGAGAACCTCAACGAACTCTCTGTCGAAATCGACGAAGGTCGTAAAAGAGAAGTGAAACTTACAGAGCTGCGTGAAAAGGAAGAAGATCTAGTAAAACGCGAGAAAGACTTAGAACGACGCTGGGAGGATTTGACAACTCTTGCAGCCAAGATTGAAGAAACGCGCAAAAAACTGGATGAAGAATCCAAAGCTCTCTTGCAAGGACAAGCCGATTTAGCCTCGAGGCAGCAAGAAAGCGTCGTCACGATCGCAGCGTGGTATAACACGATAGAACCCGCCTCAAAAGTTGCTGAGCTCATGCAGGCCCAAGGCGCAGAAACGGCGAACTTGATTCTCGAAGAAATTTCCAAGGAAAACACAGAAAAGGCTGGTGCCATTCTCGCGGCTCTCAAACCAGAGTTTGCAACCGAACTCATGAGTTTGAGCCTCAAACGAAAACGAGCCCCCTAGGCCTACGGGCAGACTAGCGAATTTGCCGATACTAAAGCTGGCTTGAACTCAGGAAATTGCAATAGCAGGCAAAGACATGGCTGACGAAGAGAAAAAAGAAGAAGCTGCACCGGCTCCAGATGCCGCCAAAAAAGAGGGCGACAAAAAGGAAGGTGCGGAAGGCGCTGCTGGAGCCCCTAAAGCAAAATCGAAGATTTCGGTTTTGCATATTGGACTTGGTGGAGGTGCGGCCGCAGTGATTGCAATGGCCTATTTCCTCACCGTAGCAGCGATTCAAACAGGAGACGCGGCCCATCAAGCCTTGCAAGAACAAATGAAAAATCCCACGGGAACTCCAACTGTGGATGAGCATGGAAATCCCATCGACCCAGAGCACGGCAAAGAAGAGAAAAAAGAAGAAGAGAAGAAAGAAGAAGGCGGACACGGTGAAGAAGGCGGAGAAGGTGGTGGCGAGCACGGAGAAGCTGGAAAAGAAGGCGCCGCCGCGGAACCCAAAGGACCTGGAACCGCTTACATCAAACTCGACGAAATCAAAATCAACCCGAATCAAGCCGGATTAAAACGATTCTTACTCGTTCAATTTGGTTTTGCTTTTGAAAGTGAGGATGCTTCTGGATTGGCAGCAAAACTGCAATCAGAAGAGGGTATGAAGGGTCCAATAAAACACAGATTGATTCGATTGCTGAAAAGCAAAACCGTCGACGACTTAGACGGTGATGCACATACGAATTTATTGCTCCGAGAAGTACGCGAAATTATCAACCAAGAGTTGTTCGCAGGCGGCAAAGGAAAAGTAACGGGAGTATTCCTGGAACAATTTATCGTTCAGTAGTTTTAGAAGGCACAAAGATACAGAGGTAAGGAGATGAGCCCTGTTTTAACACAGGAAGAAATTGAGACTCTGACACAAGCTCTCCAAACGGAAGGCGGGTTGAAAGCTGCTCTATCGGTAGAAACCCGTGACTTCCGTCGCCCTCTTGTTTGCTCTACCGAAGAACTCAATCAGTGGAAAAAAACTTTCTCGGGTGCAGTACAGGCAATTTCAACGGCTGCCGGAGAATTACTGCGATTCAATGTTTCTGTAGAAATCACTGGTATCGAGCAAGCAAATTTCGATTCCTTCATGAAATGCCTGCCAGAAATTTGCTGTGTTTATCGATTCAAAATGGATCCTTTGCCAGAGCCAGGTTTTTTGGCCATTGATCCCAGCGTGAGTTTGGCGGTAATCGACCGACTTTTTGGTGGTAGCGGAAAAGCAAAATTCGAAGCTCGTGGGTTACGCACGTTAGAAAAACCCGTGATGGACAGATTTGCAAATCAAGCACTGGGAGCTTTGGCGAAATCGCTCTCGGCTTCACTGAAGTTCAATCCAAGCTTGGCATCTTTTGCTAGCGCTCCCTTCCAAGTACAAACCATCGAAGATCGAAATGCGGTGCTTTGGCTTCAATTGGGAATCGGCGGAGATCTACTCGCAGGCACGATGCACTGCGTGATTCCTTTTGCCAATCTATCGACGAATTCAAACAAAGCCGCCGCGCAAACAAAAACTACACAAGCAAAAAGCGAGAGCGTTGCTCCCATCATTCAAAACGCTCTCCAATCAACTCCTGTAGAGATCTCCGCTTTTCTAGGACACGGAGATATCGTCTTCTCAGATTTGATGTCCCTAGAACCAGGCGACGTCGTCCCTCTCAACCTCAAAGTCGGAGAACGCGCAGAAATTGCGATTGCAGGAATTCCGCGCTGCCAAGGTTGGGTCGGAGTACAAGACGGACGTTGGAGTGTAGAACTCGAATCCCCCATCATTCAAAAAGCACAAACTGAAGAACGAGGAAAACTCAAATGAGCGAAGAGAAAAAAGAAGAAACTCTAGCAGCAAGTCCACAACCAGCGGATGCCACAACTCCACCTGTCGGGGCGACCGGAGTTGCCCTTGAAGCACCAACGCTCAATACTTTGCAGGGTGCTGAAAACTCTACCTCACCCTTCGGTTTGGGATTGGAACATCTCTTTGATGTCAAAGTCCGCGTTTCTGTCATGTTGGGCGACACCAAATTGCCTATAGAAACGATCGTGAAATTAGGTCCTGGTTCCGTGATTACCCTGGATCGTCAATCTACCGATCCTGTGGACATCATTCTCAACGGGAAGTCTGTTGCAAAAGGAGATGTGGTGACGATTGGAGACAGCTACGGAATCCGTATCACTTCTGTAAACCCGGCGAATCTTTAACCGTTACTGTTTGCCTTTAAAAATTGCTGCGCTGCGTCGAGAACGGCTCGAGTGCTGGGTAAACACTTCATGTAACCCTCTTTGCCTTCCAGTCGACAGCGGTCGTCATAACAACCAAATCGCGACGCACAGAACTGATATTCGCAGGAAGAAAATACAGGAATTGTTTGATAGCCAATCTTTCCATCTGGGCCAAATCGCATTCGAAACTCTGGCGCAACATGGGTAAAAATAGAAACGATGGGAGTTTGAGTACAGTTGGCAAGATGCAACGTTCCACTGTCCACAGTAATGACTAAATCGCTCAAGCGAATCAATTCATAGGACTCATGCAAAGAAAGTTTCCCCGTCCAATCATGGAAATGTGGATCCTCTATCCCTAAGGATAAGGGAAATTTTGAAACGTTTTCTCCTTGAGAGGAAAGTCCGGCCGTTTCTTGCCCAATGGCAATCACCTCGTAGCTACGAAGAAGTTCGCGCACCAATTCCACCCAACTTTCTCGTGGCCAGCTGCGAACAGGAACACTCTGTGAGGGATGCACAATAACTCTCGGCCTATCTGTTTTTAAAGCGGCCAGTTTGTCTTGCACTACATTCAAAGCAGACAGATCCGAATAAAATCGAATTCGTTTTGCAACAGTAGGAAGATCGACGATGCCTCGAGCAGACTGTTCGATGAGATGGGCTTCGAAACGATCCCCAAGTCCACAAACCGGACAAAGGAATAGCAAATTTCCAGAATTGAGATGATCCTGAATTGCCTGAGTAGTTGAAAATACGGCATCAACACTAGGGTGATAGCGGAAAACTTCTGGCCTTTGTGTAAAAACGACTAGCCGCTTTCCCAAAAGAGAAACCGCCTGTTCGACCATTGGTAGCATGCAAAGAACATCACCAATTCCAAGTCCTAGAAGAGTGAATCCACTAATTTTTGGAATATCCTCTTCTTCAAAAGCACGCCGACCTGCGATCGTCATCACTTCAACAGGATTCGTAGCTTCCCCTATTTTCATATTATCCCTGAAAAATATCCCAGGCTTTTACTAGTAGCATGCGCGAAACGTCCCCCCAAGAAAAACGCCCCGCTGATTTTTTAGCACTCTTACCCATCGATTGCAAAAGCTCGCGACTTTCATAGCTCTTGCGCAACAAAGTACGCAGTGCGTCCAGATTTGGCTCCAGAAAAGATATCTCTTTTC
Source organism: uncultured Planctomycetales bacterium (assembly GCA_964570465.1). Taxonomy (GTDB): domain Bacteria; phylum Planctomycetota; class UBA1135; order UBA1135; family CAZMYG01; genus CAZMYG01. The sequence goes on along the minus strand of CAZMYG010000002.1, from coordinate 18,499 downwards.
CAGGAATAGGAATTCGCACTTCCTCAGCTTCAATTGAAAAACGAGACTCGGAATTTGAAAACTCTTCCATGGCACTGCCACGAGTAACAATCGCAGGAATTCCGCAAGCCATGGCTTCTAGAACTGGCAAACAAAAAGCTTCCGCGCGCGATGGAGACACCAAAACTTGGCAAGAACGAATCACTCGCGCAAGCTCTGGAGGCGTCATCGTTTGATCCCAGACTCGAACTTGATTGCCTTGCTCATAGATTTTTTTCCAGATGAAGCCGGAGCTTGTTGGGGAAACTTTGAGCAAGAGCTCTGCTTGAGGCATAAAACGACTCTCTGCTTCAAATGCTTGCAAAAGAAGGTCGATGCCTTTGCGCGAAGTCGTCGTTCCTAAATATAAAAACCGAAATTTCCCGTCTGTAAGTTCAGGATGAAGATCTACTTTGGGATGAAAGCACTGTAAATCGACTCCATGAGGAGCAAGCAAAATACGATTTTTCGGAAAGCCCGCTTTCAATTTTTTGTGAATCCACATTGAAGGCGCCCAAAGCAGATCTTTTTCACGAATTGGGAAATTGTAGAAATGCCCAAATTCGTGAAAAAGGTATCGAACGCAACGATCCTCCTGCGCTTCTTTCGCTCCAGGGATTTGAATTTCTAAATCAAACTTTCCTGAAGTCTGCCCATTCACTTCATTCAAAGAGGAAAATTGAAAATCGACTCCGAGCTGAGTCAGCGCTTTTAACGATTCGGTAGAGCAATTTCCCAAACTATCGCCAATCGAAGAAGAACCTCTCCAAAGAACTTTGATTGGCGGAATGGAGCGGCCCAAAAATTGATCGAGTTCAGCAAAAGATGGGGGACTTTCCTGAACCAGTTCATTAGAAACTCTTCGAAGCTTCGGTTTCCAAACGCCAAATCGCGGATCCCAACCGGAATGGGAATCAAGCTCTTGAGCAACGGCCTCCACTCCTTCTAACTGAAACATAACAATCTCTAGGGACCTGAACCAGTCTTGCTGCGCAACTCTTGGAGTTTTGCGCGAATGGTTTCGTCTTCGGGGTGTTGAGACAAATAGAGCTCTAAAAGATCAATGGCTTCTTGCAATTTTTGAATCATCCCCTGGTCGCTTCGAGAAGTATTTGCCTCTGGCATCGCCCACTCTTGCTCACGGAAAACTGGACGGGAGATCAACTCCGAAAATCGAGACTCCACAAGCGCCGCCACTCTTTCCCAACTTAAATTTCTTTCCACTCGCTCGCGACCTCGCTCACCTTTTTGTTTCCGCCCTTCAGAATCCGCCACGATTTCTCTCATCCTGCGAGCCAAAATCGTCGCATCGGGTTCGAGCACCCAAGGCGTTCCGACTGTTTCCATCCCAACATCCGAAAGAACACGTCGGCGCGCGGGAATTTGATAGGAATTTTCTTCATCGCAGAAATCATCGCAGGCTCCGCCCTGAGTCACGAGCACAGGTAACCCACAGGACATGGCTTCAGCAACGGGCATTCCAAACCCTTCTCCGCGATAGGGATGTACGAGTAATTGGCAGGAAGTGTAAAGACCCGCCAACTCCTGCTCACTCAAAGTGCGATCAATGTAGACAATTTCCGGGGCTCCAGGAGAATCCTGGATCCTTTGAATCATCTCTAACGAATTCATGTTTCGATAAAAAGTATCTCTCCCCATGTCCTTGATCACGAGACAGACATCATCACGATTCGAAAACGCAGCGCTGTATGCAGTCAACAGAACATCAATCCCTTTGCGCCACATCGTTCCGCCCACAAAAAGAAATCGAAACCGTCGGGTTGTAGGAAGAGTCATGGGTGCCGCTTGAGGATGAAATACTTTGGTATCGACTCCATTAGGAATCACAACAACTCGATCTGGATTCAGCCCTGCTTCGATATAAAGACGGCGCACATATTGAGATGGGGCCCACACTTCGTCGACGTTCTCGCGCACTGTTTTAGCCCAGGTCACAGGTAAGCTTCCATATTCCCAGGGCTGTATCCAAATCCATCGCCCAGATTCTGGCGCTTCAAGCTTTGGCGGCCAGCGGTGACGAACGACGAAGTCAGCGGGGCCAGAGAGTCCCTTAGAAATTTTCGAGCGCAAACCAGCGTGGGGACCTCCATCTCCTCCAGGCTCGAATTCATCTCGCTCAAAAGGAATTAAAGAAAACTCCAATTGAGGTTTCTCCATCAGACGAGAAACGATCTCGCGATTTATTTTTGAAAGAGAGTGATTCACAAACCAAGAACCTTCCCATTGCACACGTATGGCTTGAGAGGCAGGCTCTGCGTCCTTTTGGATGCTTGCAGATTGAGAAGACGGCGCCAATTCCTGAACCTGCATTCTTCTCACAGGCTCTTCACCAAAGATTAGGCTAGCAATTCGATTTCCAATGGCTTCTTGGCTATAGCTCGAAAGTATTTCTTGTCGCGCGCGCTCTCCCATTTGCTTCATTTGCTTTCGATCTGTAAACGCTTGTCGCATCAACTCTCGCAAATGTTCCACAATCGGCTCTGCCCAACGATGTTTGTGGAATACGGGAGCCTCTTTCACTGCCTCTTCAGAAACCGGCACAATCGCGCAATCGAGCAATAAGGAATTCCCCTCATGCATATAATCCAAATGCCCGCCAAATCTCGTTCCGATCACTGGCACTCCACAAGCCATTGATTCCATGAAAGGACGGCACCAACCTTCTCCGCGAGTCGGCAACACAAAACAATCTGCACTTCGATACAGGCTAGGCATATCTGCAGAGGGAATAGAATCGTCGAGGAAGAGAATGCGTGGAGCCTCTTGGGGATTCATCCCGATCTGATCTCGCACAAAATCACTCGCCATTTTCTGAAGTTCTTCGAGAGATCTCCCGCGCGAGGAATAGACCTTAAATACTAATGCGACATCCTTATCCTTCTTGAATTCTCTACAGTATGCCGTGAGAAGCAAATCCCACCCCTTACGCAGCTGCCAATCGAAGGAAGAGAGAAATACAAAACCCAATCCATCTCGAAACGGTAAAGCTGCAGTTTGTTTTGCATACAACTTCGCATCCAAAGCCATCGGGAGTACACGCAAGCGATCTAAATCCACCCCGGAGCGCGCGAAAGTTTCTACGTTAAAACTGGACGGTACCCAAATCTCGTCCATTTCATTGCACTTCGCAGCCCAGACTTCAGGGAGTCGATCCGTTTCGAACATGGTGCGACCGACATTTCGGACTGCACCTTCGGCGCGCACAAAATAGGAGGGGAAAATATGGCAGACATTGACAATGGATTCAGAAATCCTAGCGCCCAGAAGTTCACGCAAACGCGCTGCCGCAGTAGGCTCTAATACACAAGGTCTTTGACTCCAGCGAACTTCATTTGCACGGACAGGAATTCGAACCGAATCTGCCGCGAGAATTAGATTGCGGGCATCTTCCGCATATCCGCTGGGATCGAATAACGGAGCGCTCCAAAGCATCGAGTATCGAGTTTTGGTGTTGTCAGATTTCATGGACGAGTGGCTCCGGCAAATTCCAAACGAACAAGTCTCTCTTTCAGATCGTTCTCTTGAGGATTTGCAAGCACCGCTTGACGCAAGTATCCAGAAGCTTCTTGGTGTCTTCCTAGGGAACTCAAAAGATCGATGCGATTTTTCAAAGCGCCGAGATTCTTTTCGTCCAGCGAGCAGGCTTTCTGAAGCGATTCCAACGCTTCTTTCACTTGCCCCTCGCAAACCTGAACCACGCCCAAGTCATTCCAGATCTGAGAACTCTCTTTGTCCACTCGCGTGGCAAAACTGAGATGTTCGCTCGCTTCCTTGAAACGCGATTGTGTAAAGAGATACACACCCCAAAGGTGACGACAAAGCGAATCCGACGGCCTTATAAACAAATAGGATTTCAACAGTCTCTCAATCTCCTGCACATCGAAGGAATTACCAGTGCTTAACAGCAACTCAACAAGCAGCGCGATTGCAGCGGGATAGTCGGGTTTTGCTTTAAGTACCGCATAAAGCTTTTCTATGGCCTGGTCACGCAATCCATTGCGAACTAAAGACTCGGCCGAACTAAGCAAGGAAATAGGATCTGACGGATTTTCGCAGGGAGAGGCGCCATCGCCTAAGACCGTCGCAGCTTGTGAACTCATGCTGCGAACAAACTCTCTCAAACACTCGACCCCAGAAAAACTCGCGTCAAAAGAAGTATATTGCAATGACTGAAGCTTCCTCAGCCAAAGAACGGCATTCTGAGAATCCAGACAATAAAAATTTGCAGTCGCACTGGGATTCCTTTCCAGCTCTGCAACACTCGCTTCCAAGGTCATTGCAGGAACGCGTCCAATGACAACCCCCATGATTTCTTCTTGAGGATGATGAAAACATGCTCGGTTCAACGCCGTTGAGAAATCCTCTATGTGATTGAAGGACGGAAGTCCCCGAAGAAGAATCCTGGAATTCAACGATGTGTATTGGCTCTGGGAATACAGGCTGATGGTTTTGACACTACTCACGTCCTCAAAATCAACATCGCTCGCTGTTTTGCCCACCGTTCTAACAGAGCCTGGATGAGACAGCGCCCAGCGTAAAACCGCTCCTAATACATTGGGAAAAGGTTTAAAAATTAACTCTGGCTCGGTTTTCCCTTTTCTACGCGCCATCCATGAAGCAAGGGGAAAAGCCCGGCCTTCTTGCCGTAGTTCTACAGGTAAGAGTTCCTCTGTCGCGATGACCGCCTTGCCTAAACGCGCAGCCTCACGGCAAAGTCCGCGCCTGTCCCTCGCGTAAGCAGGAAATACAAACACGTCTACATCGCGCAAAGCCGCTCGAAAATCCTCGATGTTTTTTAAGGGCTCAGAATCTTCAATCGAAAGACCTGGAGCCAGTTTCTGGTACGCACTCGTCCAGCTTTGGATTTCTGCTTTTTCACGTCCATCAAAAGGAGCAATTTTCAAAATTGCAGGGTCTTCTTTCCCAAACACGGCAATGAAGCAGGGCAATAGCAGGCTTAAACCATCCTCTTTGGCATCGTCCCCAGCCCATAGAAATTTCATAGACTTCTCAGGCTTCACTTGATCGACGTTAGGAAGGGTCCACACACAGGAAGAAGGCGTGATTTCTTCAATCCGCTTGAGAATTCGGTCTGCGGCTTTTTCAATCGAAAAATTTTCTAGAACGTATGCTTGCCCTTCTTTTCCAATTCGTTTCGCTTGCTCTGGATTTTCGAAGATCTGCCGCATTGCGGCTCTGGTCGAAGCAACCGAAGGTTCCGCCCAACGCTGCCCTGCAAACAAAACATTGTCCCGGAGTTGATCGAGACCTGCTAATTGTAAACCTTCGATTTCAATTGGGAAAAAAAGCCCCTGCTTGAGAAATTCAAGCTGCCCACCCCAATTCGTCGCAGCAACTGGGATCCCCATCGCCATGGATTCGTGTAATGGCAATCCCCAACCTTCTCCGCGAGTTGGCAATACAAACGCATCGAAGCTTTTGCAAAACGCTGCATAATCTTGATCGGGGACTCTGTCCTCAAACAATGTGAGTCGCGGGACTCGTGTCGGATCTACTTTTAATTCTTCTCGAAGAAAAGTTTCGATCCTCTCGCGAATACTGCGCTTGTCGTGAACGTTTGCTCCACCACCTCTGTAAGCCAGTAAGCCAAGCTCTACATTCTCATGACTTTGAAATTCTTCAAAGTAAGCGCGCAAAAGCACATCCCAACCTTTGCGCCAAGTCCATTCGAAGGTCGAAAGGAATCGAAACGGTTGATTGCGAGAGCGACTTTCTGCACCTTTTTCCACTTCAAGCAGGCTCGCATCAATCCCCAACGGCATGACTCGTATTTTCTCTCTAGGAATGCCGGACAATGAAAATGTTTCCACATTGAATTGAGTAGGCACCCAAACTTCATTTACCGAGTCCAACGCTCGCACCCAAGTCGCCGGGATACGATCCGTTTCAAACATCGTATAGCAGACATATCTGCTATGACCTAGATTCATCGAACGAGCTTCGCGGGCAAAGTTACTTCCAGAATGTCCCGCGGGAGTATGGAAAAGAACGTGCGTCGAACCTAGAGGAATCGGCCGCTGCAAAGCAGTTTGATACCAAGGCTCCGGAGTAAATTCGTTTCGGTTATCCCTTTCAGCAATCAAATGTAGATAGCTCACCTCGCGGTTCCTTCGATAGAGTTCTTTCATCAGGGCTCGAGAAAACATCTCGTAGCCGCTTCTGCCAAATAGACGTGATTGCCAAACCCAGTTCATGGCGCTGTACACTCCAAGGTATTACATGCAAGGCGGTAGCTTTGCTCTGCTTTCTCTGAATCCCCCAGGTTTTCATAAAGCTTAGACAGCTCAAACAATAATTGAGGGTTGTAAGAATTGATTTGATGTGCGTTGTAAATCCACGCTCCGCCTTCAGCCGTTTTTCCGCACGCAATAAGAGTTTTTCCTAGCCAGTAATAGCTCTTCCACCAACCCCGGCACAGTTCGTACAAATTCTTCGCACTTCGTAAAGCGCCTGTTTGATTTTCTAATTGAAGATACAACTGGATAAGTGCCTCTAAGGAGGCCGCATAATTAGGCTTGGATTCCAAGCTAGAAAGCAAATAGGCGCCCGCGGCGTCGAGCGCATTCACTTCTCGCTCTTTCTGCGACATTTCCAAAGCACGGATTGCCTGACTTTCTTTTTCCCAATTCGCATCCGCATCGAATCTAAGGTCTTGAAACTCTCGATCTAATATTGTTTTTCGTACGCGTTCCAATCGGAACCATTCCAACAAACTAGCTCCACTAGAAAACGACTCGTGTACGGGAATTTCCCAAGGGATCCGAGAGTTTCTTAACAAGGCAAGCAAACCAGATTGTCCATGGTGCACGACTGCCTGAACTTCTGGATGAGTTTGCAAGTCTTCAATCAAGCGATTGAGAAATTCAGGAGGGGATTGAAATGAACCGCTGCTCAACAAGATTGGGCCAGGAAAATCTTTGTGAAGCTCCAGATGAAGCGTTTTCAAAAATCGAGTATCGCTGACTGCGATTTCTAAATTGTGACGCTGCAAAGCGTGTGAAGATTGAGGGAGCGTTTGCCCTTTGGGAAGCAACGCAGTAATTTTCGCAATGGGGGCTTCCGTTTTTCCTTCTAAAAGAACATGTATCCGATGCATGACGCTATCTAAGCATCGTTTCCAGGATCGATGAGCAAGGACGTATTCTCGTGCACGTTCTCCGGTTTTTTTCACTAGCAATCTCTCGCTCGCCAATCTGCGCAACAATCTCCGGGAAACATCTGTGAATGAGTAAACAACCCGAGCGTTTTTTTGGTCGACTGAATCTGGTCTTTCCGTTTTCGGATGAATTCGCACCGTAGAACTTGGATAGGAGAATGAAATTCCTTCTGCCAGTAAATCGTCAAGCCCACATCCCAATGAAGTAATCACTGGAAGACCACAAGACATGGCTTCAATGGCTTCTTTTTCGTGAAAGGTAAATCGATACGGCGCCAAGAAAGCCTGACAAGCGTTGTAAAGCCCTGGCAATTCTTGATCTCCAAAATCTTCTTCAATAAATAGAACTGGCGGAAAGGCCGAGTACTTTCGATACCTCTCGACAATGGCTTTCATTTGCTCCATCTCTTGAGAGTTCTCCGTCGCGAGCAACCTGACGACGAGTGCCACATCATCGCGTGCCGTAAAACAGTGAAAGTACATATGACAAAGATTGTCAAAACCGTCGAACTCGGTGGGTTTGAGAATCGAGAGGAATCTAAATTTTTGATCCAAGGGCAAAGCTAAAGCCTTCGCTTCTGGGGAAAACAGCTCCGAGTCCACTCCAAAAGGAATGACATGAATTCGATGATCTGAGATTCCCGCGCTGCGATAGATGTCTCGCCATTTCTCACTAGGCACCCAAATTTCGTCGACTCGATGAGTCAAAGCCGACATCCATTCTTCTGGAATCCCCGCAAAAGGAAGCGGAACAAACCAAATCCATTTGCAACCCGCTTGGGGAGGCTCCAAGGAGGGAGAACTATCCATCGAAATCAAAATCTGTGCTTTGTCTCGCTCATCAACCAGTTGAAATCCATTCTCTGGCGAAAATTGAGCCAGGAATCGATCTTCACTGCGATGCCAATCGCCGTGTTGAGCCCGCCCAGAACGCAGAGCCACACGAATTGTCGAAGTGACTTCCATCTTGGCAGTTTGGTTTATTTCAATCGATTGCGGCAACTTCTCTGCCCAAGAGCAACGACCGCCGCCAAGCTCCAAAACTCTATTTGAAACATTCTTTGAAACGACTTCTACATCGTATTTTTTTGTAATTTCTAGTCTTGCGATCTTTCCTTTTTCTCTGCCCTGTTCGCGGGATTCAAACATTTCTCGCAGCACTCGTCGCGTTGAGGCTACAGAAGGCTCAGCCCAAAAGTGCCCTGCATATAGAGGATTTTCGACGACCTGCTCGCGAGCAATTGGCGTCACGCTCTCAATATCAATCAAATAAGAGTTTTGAGAATTCATGAAGTCGAGATGCCCGCCCCAATTCGGTGCAGCAGTAGGAAGCTCCATCGCCATGGCTTCCATATAAGGCATTCCCCACCCTTCTCCGCGACTTGTCAGAACAAAGGCATCGTAGCCTTGATAGAGCCTGGGCATGGCCTGATTCGAGAGATTTGATTCGTCGATTTCGAGAGTTGGGATCGCACTGAGTGTTTTTCCAAGTCGAGTTTCAATGAAAGCGACAAGTTCTTCCTTGATTGAAGTTTTCCGCGCCAGGTTGCTGCCAATGCCTCGATACGTTCGCAAGGTCAGCGAGACAGGTTCATCAGGAGCAAACTCTTCGCAATAAGCTCGAACCAAAACATCCCAGCCTTTACGTGGAGTCCATTCAAAAACGGACAAAAAACGAAATTGATCGGGATCTGAAGTCCATAGCGGATGCTGGCCACGAGGATCGTATTTCCTGGTATCGATACTTAGTGGAATTGTTCGAATCTTCTTGGAATCAAGACCAGAGTTTGAAAATGTACGATGATTGAATTGAGATGGCACCCAGATTTCATCGAATCGACCTAGCGTTTCCACCCAGGCCAAAGGAATTCGATCCGTCTCAAACATCGTGTAGACGATGTATCGCCCCATGCCAGGATTAACAGCTCTCATCTCATCAAGGATGTCAACCTGGTGATAACGGGTTGGTGAATGATTAAAGACACAAACGCTCCCTTCTGTAATGGGACGTCGACTCATCTCGAGATACCACTCTAGAGTGTCGTGATCCCCAGACATTTCCTGCGTGCCATTCTCCACAGTCCATTCTCGCAAACTGACTGGGAAACGGAGCGAGTGCAATCCAAGGAGAAGATTACGCGCTGCGGATGCGTAGCCATTGCGGCCTGCAACGGGGCCCACCCACACCAACTCTGGAGCGATCAAAGAGTTGGCCTTCATGTTTAGCTCCCACTGCGTGCAGCAATAGTTAGATTTGAATTCGAGCTGAGTCTTTCCAGATCTGCTTCAACCATCATCCGAACAAGATTCGGAAAAGAGACAGTGGGTTTCCATTTCAGAGAGCGTTGAGCAAAACTCGCATCGCCGATTAAGTGTTCCACTTCCGCAGGGCGAAGTAATCGCGGATCGATTTCCACATGATTTGCCCAGTTCAACCCAGCACAGCGGAAGGCCTCTTCGACGAATTCGCGCACACTGTGGGACTCTCCAGTCGCAATGACATAGTCCGCTGGAGTCTGCTGCTGCAGCATCAGCCACATCGCCTGAACATAATCTCCGGCAAAACCCCAATCACGGCGTGCATCCAGATTTCCTAGTAACAGTTTCTTCTGCAACCCAAGTTTGATTTTGGCAACGCTGTCTGTGATTTTTCTGGTGACGAATTCCAAGCCTCGGCGCGGGGATTCGTGATTGAAGAGAATTCCAGAACAGGCAAATAGCCCATACGATTCGCGATAGTTCACCGTAATCCAATGCCCATAAATCTTCGCCACCCCATAAGGGCTCCTTGGATAAAAGGGAGTGCGTTCGCTTTGTGGAGTTTCCTGCACTTTTCCAAACATCTCTGAACTAGAGGCTTGATAGAAGCGGGTTTTAGAATTTACTTCGCGAATTGCCTCGAGCAAACGAGTGACTCCAAGTGCCGTGAATTCTCCAGTCAAAACAGGCTGATTCCAGGATGTTGGAACAAAGCTCTGTGCTGCGAGATTGTAAACTTCGTCGGCTTGAGAAATTTCTAGAGCCTGCCGTAAAGAGCTTTGGTCCAAGAGATCCCCGGGGAGCAAAGTCACGCGATCGAGCAATTGTTCAATTCTCTTTGTTCCTTCCGTGCTCGTTCTGCGAACTAAACCAAATACTTCGTAGTTTTTCTCAAGCAAAAGCTCCGCGAGATAAGATCCGTCTTGTCCTGTAATCCCTGTGATCAGAGCGCGTCGAGAACTGTTTGTTGTTGTTTTCTCTTCCTTCATCTGCGCGCCTTCTAAGAATTTGTTTCTACGGGAGCTTGGTGCTCCGACATCCAATGCCGCGTCCTCGCTATTCCTTCTTCAAGGGAGATACGCGGCTCCCAACCGAGCAATTTTTTCGCCTTTCCAAAATCCCCAACTAATCGCGCAATTTCACTTTGGGGATGAATGTGGGCAACGTGTTCGATGTACTCGCGTTTCCCTGCGATCTTCAATGCAAGATCTTTAATTGCGATATCTTTCCCAGTTGAGGCATTGATGACTTCGCCCGCCGTTTTTTGCGAGAATCCAGCTTCCACAATGAAGCGTGCACAATCTTCTACATAGAGAAGATCGCGCGTTTGAGTTCCATCGCCGTAAATTCGCAATCGATCTCCCTGCAAAGCTCGTTGAGTAAAAACGGCCACGACTCCGCCTTCACCATTGGATTTTTGAAAAGGCCCGTAAGTGTTAAAAGGACGGAGAACGGTAAAAGGCAAACCGTAGGCCTGAGCGTAAGAAAGAGTTAATTGCTCGCCGGCTAATTTAGCTGCGGCATAGGGAGAAGCGGGAAAAGTGGGACTCTTTTCATGAATTGCCCCAGAAGCCGCTTTCTCATAAACCATACAAGTACTGACAAAAACAAATCTCGTTCGATGCTGACGAGCTGCTTCGAGTAAATGAAAAGTCCCGCAGATATCGTTTTCGAAAGTGGTTTTTGGATCGTCGATTGAATCCTGAACATTGATTGATGCCGCCAGGTGAAAACAAATTTCATGTCCAGCTAAAAGCTTTCTGGAAAGCTCAACGTCTTTGATATCGCCCTGATGAAAATTAAGGAATTTTGAATGATTTCGGAATTCTTCAATGTTTTCTCTCCGGCCACTAGAGAGATCGTCGAGAACTGTGACTTCGACGCCACGTTCCAAGAGTTCGCGCACAACCCAACGCCCGATGAACCCCGCTCCGCCTGTGACAAGAGCCTTCATATGATGGACTCCACTTGCATGGGCTCTTCCTCCAACAAAAGTTTCTTGATCTCTTCTTTTGTGAGCAGCGCTTGATCCACGCTGGAATAACTGAAAATTCCTGAATCGAAACTGCGTGCGGGATATTCATGCCAGCCATCCGGCACAAATTCTCGAATCGCAGGCATGACTACAAATAAGTGTTCCAACTCGATCGTTCGGGTCTGTTCTTCGATCGTGATTAAATCTTCATGCAGTTTTTCGCCTGGCTGAACGCCTGTTTCTTCAATCGCTACATCCTTGCGTCCAGATTCTTCAATCAATAGCTCCGCGAGGTCGAGAATGCGAAGCGCCTGCATCTTTGGAACGAAAACTTCTCCGCCACGAGTCAGATTCGCTGCAAGCAAAACAAGATCTACTGCGCGTCTCTGCCCCATGAAAAATCGAGTCATCTTGCGATCTGTCAAACGCACCGACCCACCGGCAGCAATTTGCTGACGGAAAGCAGGGATGACAGAACCGGAAGAGAAAAGGACATTGCCAAATCGAACGCTGGAGAAAACCACGCGTCGCGCGCCGCGCACATTGTTTGCTGCAGTGACTAATCGTTCGGCAACCAACTTCGAAGCTCCCATGACATTGGAGGGATTCACCGCTTTATCGGTAGAGGTGAAAATGAATCGCTCAACGTCTTGATCTAATGCCGCCTCTAAAGCGTTTTGAGTTCCAATGACATTGGTGCGGACGGCTTCGAAAGGATTGTATTCACAAGAATGCACGTGTTTCATCGCAGCGCAGTGGAAAACAATATCGATGCCTTCCATGGCACGATAAACACGATCCTTCTCTCGAATGTCCCCAATGAGATAGCGAAGATTGTGGCGATCGCCAAACTGTTGCATCATGCGATGCTGCTTGGCTTCATCACGGCTGAAGACTCGAATGACGGCAGGCTCTTGTGACAAGAGCCGCTCGACAATGCGAGAGCCGATGGAACCTGTTCCTCCTAAGACGAGGATGCGCTTTCCTCTAAAGTAGCGATTCATCTTCACTTCCTGTGCCCCGCCTTTTTCGGCTGAGTGCTAGTTGGTACTTGAGTCCACTTCAGTTAATTCGCGCGAAGACTCGATAGAAGATGCCGGCACATGAATGAGGAATTGATACAAATCCTTCGGGGGCACTCTGCCTCTTCTGCTGCAATTGTCGACATGGCTCAGTCGAAGACGACGAGTTATGGCGATCTTTGCGCGGCAGTGGAACGCACGGCGGACTATCTCAAAAAATTGCCGGATCGTTCGTTGGTTTTTTTATTTACGAATTACTCCACAGATTCGATTGTTGTTTATCTTGCTTGCCTCTACGCAAAGCTGCCGGTTTGTCTTTTGGAATCGCGTGATGACGAACTGCCGCAGAATTTGATTCAAAGTTACGGGCGGCCCTACCTATTGATGCCCAAAGAGCAAAGCACACCCTCCTATTACTTAGATAGAGAAGAGATTCCCGGGCTTGTTTACTCGCTAGTTAGCGCGAATCGAAATCCCGAACAGAGTTTGATTCATCCTGATCTGTGCCTGCTTTTGCAGACTTCAGGTTCAACAGGAAATCCCAGGCTAGTTCGTCTTTCTTGGAAAAATCTGCACGAAAACGCGAAGTCAATTATTAGTTATCTCCAAATCGCACCAGGCCAACGTTCGATTCAAAGCCTACCAATGAGTTATTCCTACGGGCTCTCACTCATTCACTCTCATTTATTTGCCGGAGCGACTGTCGTGTTGAGCACTCATTCTTTTTTTCGACCGGAGTTTTGGAATGATTTCGACCGCAGCGATTGCAGTTCTTTTGCGGGAGTTCCCTTTATGTATGAAACTCTCGACAAGTTGCGATTCGATCCAAAAAATCATCCCAGTTTGGGATTGATGACTCAGGCAGGTGGAGCTTTACGCAAAGAAATCAAACTCCGCTTCGCTCAAAAAACCAAAGCTGCGGGCGCTTCCTTTTACGTGATGTATGGGCAAACTGAAGCCACCGCGCGAATTTCTTACGTTCCACCGGAACTGCTCGAAGAAAAAATCGGTTCGATTGGTGTGCCGATTCCTAATGGCAGACTAGAACTCACTGATGTTCCTGGGCTACCCGACCGACAAGAACTCATTTATCACGGACCCAATGTGATGATGGGCTACGCGGAAAACCTTCATTCTCTTTCGCTCGGGGATGAATGTCAGGGACGACTCGCCACGGGAGATCTCGGTCACTGCGATGCGAAAGGGTTCTTCTATATACAAGGAAGACTCAAGCGCTTCGCCAAACTCTTCGGCATGCGAGTGCAACTAGAAGACATCGAAAATAAATTGGAATCTGAGTTTACGTTACGCGCGGCCGCCGTAGATGGCGGAGATGTGATTGCTATTTTTCTCGCTTCAACTGAATCGCTGCCCATCGCTCGCATTCAAGAAACACTCTCGCGCTGGTTATTACTTCCACAAAAGGCATTTTTAATTTCTCAAATCGACGAGCTACCTATGAATGCCTCGGGGAAAAAGGATTATCGAAAACTACAAACTCAATGAACTCGAACCCAATTACGAAGTGGATTGACGAGCCGCCTTTTGCCTGCAGAGCAGAGCAAAAACGTGCTCGTATGCTCGAATCACTTCGTTATTTGAGTACGCATCATTATCAACACTGCACCGCTTATCGAAATCTTCTCGATCATGCTTTCGAAGGAGAACGATCCTGCCAATTTGAATCTCTCGAAGATGTACCTTTTGTTCCGGTTTCACTTTTCAAATCAATGGAGCTCAAAAGCATCTCGGAAGCAGAAGTGTTCAAAACTCTGCGTTCGAGTGGAACGAGTGGAGAGTCCCTAAGCCAGGTATTTTTAGATAAAGACACGGCTCAAATGCAAAGCAAGGTGCTCGTCAAAATTGCCCAACACTTTCTTGGCAAGCAGCGACGTCCCATGGTCATACTTGACCATCGCGGCACGATTGAAAATCGACATGCGTTCTCCGCTAGAGCGACGGGAATTCTTGGAATGTCTCAATTTGGTCGCGAACCATTTTTTGCACTCCGAGAGGATATGAGTCTCGATGTGGATGGACTTAACAACTACATCCAGCGATTTGCCAGCAAAGGCGTTCTCTTCTTTGGTTTTACTTTCATGGCCTGGAAGCATTTCGTTCTTGAAGCGGAACGACAGAAACTTCGCTTCTCGATTCATGACGGAATACTTGTGCATAGCGGCGGCTGGAAAAAACTCACGGAGCTAGCCGTGTCGGCGAAAGACTTTAGAGAACGCGTAAGCGCCGTGACTGGAATTTCCTCGGTAATCAATTTCTATGGAATGGTGGAACAGGTGGGCAGCATCTTTTTTGAAAACCCTTTGCACTATCTACACACACCAATTTTTTCCGACGTGATCGTTCGTGATCCGGTCAGCTTGCGTCCACTCCCCCACGGAGAAGTCGGCCTCGTTCAAGTTCTCAGCATGATTCCTCTTAGCTATCCGGGACATTCGATTTTGACCGAAGACTTAGGAGTGATTCGCGGCGAGGACAATGCTTCGTTAGAGATGAAAGGAAAGTATTTCGAGATTCTTGGTCGTGTACCGCAATCGCAATTGCGCGGATGCAGTGATGTTTACGCCACAACGGCAAGCGAGCACGCATGAAAACGAGTTTAGAAAAAGTACAGATACTCGCTCCGGATTGCGATGTTCACGCTTTGTCTCAATTTCTGGAATCAAAAACTGATGCGTTGGAAACGCCTTTTACAAATGCACGAATCGAATCTGTCACTGAACTCTCTCGGAGAATTCTCAAACACCCAGAGCTCAAAAAAGAGCCTTCTTGCGTTGCTCTGGGCTATTGGCTAAGGAAATCCAATGTTGAGGAAGTGAAAAAACGATTCGAAGCCGCACGGGCGCAAGACAATGAATTAGAATTCGTCCCAGTTGGGCGTGTGTTTCATATCACTCCGGCGAATGTGGATACGCTTTTTGTTTATTCCTGGGCGCTCTCTTATCTCTGTGGAAATGCCAATTTGATCCGACTCTCGACAAAGCCATCAAAAATCGTCGACTTGCTCCTAGCCGAGATTCGCCAACAAATGGAAAGCGACGCCGCGCTCAAAAACTCCAATCTCTTTGTAAGCTACGAACACGATCGAGAAATTTCAGAACAATTTTCTAGCTGGTGCGATCATCGCATTGTTTGGGGTGGAGATGAAACAGCCAAAGCTCTGCGATCCATTCCGATGAATCCTCATGCGAGCGAGAGAGTATTTGCGAGCAAATTCTCTTACGCGGCAATTTCTGCTAAGGCTTGGCTCAACGCGAACAAAACGCAGAAAAACAAGCTAGTCGCTAATTTCTTCAACGATGCTTTTTGGTTTGGGCAAATGGCTTGCTCTTCACCGCATATCATTTTTTGGGTTGGAGATTCCTCCGACTGGAAGTCCGTAGTAAAGGAATTCGAAGAAGCACTCGAGAGTGAAGTACAAAAGCGTCACCATCACAGCGATGCCTCAGCCGCCATGAAACGACTTTCCTTTTCCTTCAAGCTCGCGGCCGAAGCGAACGCACAAGTACGACTGCATGACGGGGCGTTTATTAGCGCGGAACACAAAAACCGCGAATTGCTTAACAAAGAAACTTGCGGCGGCGGATTGATTCGTCACGTACGCGTTGATGACACTCAGCAGATCGCAGATTTCGCTGGGCCACAGGATCAAACCGTAACTCATTTTGGATTTTCTTCGGAAGAGCTGCATCGTTTAGCGAGAGAATTAGGAGCGCGTGGCGTCGATCGCGTGGTGCCGATTGGAGAAGCTCTAGCCTTTGAAGTGAATTGGGATGGATTCAACCTCACCGCAGATTTTTTACGAAGAGTGGTAGTACGAGAAGGCTCGATAGCACGATGAAGGAATTCCAAATCCAAAAGCTAAAGCAAATCGTCCTGCTGGGCGCTTCCCCACTCTTTTCGCAATTTGCAAAATTCAATCGCTCCAAAGGGATTCGCACGAGTCTGATTAGTTCACCTGCGCAAAAAGCAGAGCTGCCCAAAAAGGAAAAGTTCTGGCTCTTTGAAAAACTCGATCGCGACTTTGAATCGTTTATCGAAAAACATTTTGATCTCGATACAACTCTTTTTCTGAGCTTTGGAGCCCGCTGGATTTTCAAAAACCGAATCATCGAGAACGTCCTTGGTGGACATTTGCTCAACTTCCACGGCACTCGACTCCCACTTGATGCTGGTGGCGCGGATATTTCTTGGAAAATCATGCGTGGTGATCGCATTGGAATGAATCTCGTACATCTCGTCGACGAAGGAATCGATAGCGGTCCTATACTCGACTACGAAAATTTCCTATTTCCTTCTTCTTTGAACATACCGATCGAGTATTTGGAATATCAGAAAACTCAGCTGCTCCCCTTTTATGAAAACTTCATTCAAAAAATTCGCAGCGGAGAAAAGTTTCCCCTCCTGCGACAGCCTGAATATCTCGGCCGTTACAACCCGCGCCTAAAAACCACTCTGCACGGATATATCGATTGGAGATTGCCCGCAGCATCTCTATGTAGATTTATTAACGCCTTTGATGCCCCCTATCCCGGCGCGATGAGTTTTTATCGAGGAAAATTGGTGCATCTCAAGGGAGTTCATCTTCACGCAGGAGAAACTCCGAATCACGAATTCATGTCGGGACTTGTTATGCGTCATGACAAAAAATGGGTCGTCATCGCCACAGAAGGCTCGCACTCTTTGCTTGTTGAACAAGTGCTGTCCGAAAACGGCGAAAATTTACTTTCACAAATCCGCGCTGGAGATCGTTTCCATACCCCTTCGAAATATTTAGAGTCCGCGCTTTCTACGCGAGCTTTTTTCGGGAGCAAAAACGAGGGCTAAATTGTCGATCGAATTGCGAAGTGCAAAACGCGAAGACGCCCAACAACTTTTCAAATGGGTAAACGACCCCGTTTCAAGAAAGTACTCCTCGAATCCCGACTCTGTGCCGTGGGAAACACACAAAAAGTGGTTTGAAAAAAAACTGAAAGAAGGAAAGTCGCGGCTTCTGATCCTTGAAGACGAGGGAAAAGCCCTCGGGCAAATGCGCTTTGATCCCATTGGAGAAAAGAGCTGGGAAATCAGTATTGGCTTGGAATCGAGTCTTCGAGGAAAGGGTTTCGGTTTGGAGTCACTCGAATTAGGTACTCAATACGCCTGGAAAAAACTTCACGCTTCAAAAATTCTAGCCAGAGTTCGAGTAGAGAATCTCATTTCTTACAAGGTGTTTCAAAAAGCTGGCTATCAAACAACCAAAATACAAATGGAAGGGGAATTCGCTTTCTATCACATGGAGAAAGTCAAAATTCGGCGCAAAAAAACAACGCTTCCTCCCCCGCTTAAGATTCACTGCGCAGGGAATCGCGAAATAGGGTTAGGCCACGTTAAACGATGTCTCAATTTGGCAAAGGCCTATCGTTCTCTAGGTGGAGAAAACGTGGAATTTTTCCTCGATCGCGCAAGCGAAGAAATCCGCGATGAAATTTCTAAGCACTCTTTTCCGGTACGAATTCTTCCAAACGCTCCTAATCCAGGGATTTTGGCAAAAAAAGTTCTAGAGAAGGAAACAACTCCCAGCATCGTTCTCGTCGATCGCTATTGGAAAGGACTTCGCTTTCATCAAGAAATCAAAAAACTCGGCGGACTTGTTGCGGCGATTGACGATGAAGCGAAAGAAAGCTTCAACGTCGATTTACTACTCAATACAAGCTTCGGAGCCAAACAGCTTGGCTATCCGGAAAATTGCGCGAGGGTTTTTTTATTAGGCGAAGAGTTTGCCTTATTAGAAGAATCTTTCTCGCTCGCGAAAAAGATGGCGAAAGAAATTCCTACTCTAGCCAAAAAGATTCTCATCAGTATGGGAGGATCAGATGCTGCGGATTACAGCGACTGGATTCTTCACGCACTCGAACAGGAAAAAGATAAGCGCATCGCAGCTTTAGAAATCAAACTCGTTTTAGGGCCTGCTTATCGCGGCAGCAGCCAAGATCGAGCGGCAAACTGGCGTGGAAAATGCGAAAAACC
>CAZMYG010000001.1:0-77874 GCA_964570465.1 uncultured Planctomycetales bacterium | reverse complement strand
AGGAGCTTCCAGGAGGTACTTACGATAAATTCGTGGCGAGCGTCTTGAAGCCCAAGAAGGGCGGCAAGGGCTTGGAGTCGGCTGGATTACTCACTCAGGCCGACGAGCTGAATCCTGCTCGCACGGAGTTCGATCGCTTTTCCCAGGGAGCTAAGTCAACAGGGCACGACCCGTTCTCTATCCTCGACGATCCGATCCATGAGAGCTTGGCCAGTCTGAAGCTCCCGTTCATGGAGCCTTTCGCGGCGATCGGAAAAGGCAAGCAAGCGCTGAAGACAGCCGGTGTATTAGACGCAGCCGGCAAGGTGATTGGCGCTCCTCTCGAAGGCTACCAGAGCCATATCGACCAGAAGGCAGAGGATACGTTCCGCAAAGAGCTGCGATCGTCCTCGCCAGCGTCGATCACTGACGAGATGCTGGACACCAATCTGTCGATGCTACGAGCCTACGCTGAAGGCTACCACGGCAAGACGCTCGGCAACTTCATCCGCAGCAAGCAGATCAAGGCGAGCGATGCGCTGCCAGGCGGTGGTAGCACGATGTACCAGTCGCCTAAGTGGACTTCTAAGCTAGCCCAGCTCGTCGAGCAAAAGGTTAAAGGGCCGATTAGCCGCAAAGACCTCGACGGCATGATCGCCAACAACCAGATCAAGAAAGACGAGATCGAGACGGCTGATCTAGACGATCTGTTTGACGGCCGAGACAAGATTGACGCGGACGAGCTAAAGCAGCACTTGGCCTTCAGGCTTGATCCCGATCGTCTGATTCAGGTGAAGGAACGGTCCAATGCGATCGTTGACCGCCTCACAAAAGAAGCTGTTGATGAATACGCGAAGAAATGGGGTTCTACTCCATCTGGAGATGACGCCATTCGCGGTCTTGCAAGGGTTAAGGGTGTTGAAGAATACAGGCCACGATGGGGTGACTACGACGCCGAGCAAACTGTCAGCGGATTAGGCGATCCGAAGACTTACCGTGAGTTCGTATTCCAGACTAAACCGCTTCCTGGAGGAAAGTCTTATAAGACGCCTCACTGGGGCGAGGAGCATGTCTTTGCCCACGCTCGTGGCTCAGACTACGTTTTGAATGGCAAGAAGTATTTCTTAGCTGATGAGATTCAGAGCGACCTTCATCAGCAAGCAAGAAAATACGGATACAACAATAAGCAGCATCAACAAAAGATAGATGATGCTCGCTTGCGATGGAGTGAACTTGTACAGAAGTGGAATCTAGACCAAGACGACTCGAGCATTCCTTCAGACATTGAGGACTTTATAGGCGACAGTCATGCTATTGTTGCTGGCAGGTTAGAGCGATATGCGATACGTCTTAGACAGGAAGGACTGCTTCATCCTGATCTTGCCAAGGAGCTTGACGAGTTCTCTGCTTATATAAGGGAACTGCCTTCACAGGGAGCAATCCCCGACGCCCCATTCAAAGGAGACGCCTGGAAGAAGCTGACCGTGCGTCATTTGATGGCCAAGCTAGCCGACGAAGGCTACGCCGGGTTGATGATTCCGACTGGCGATACTCAGCCGTTCGCCAAGGCTGGCAACGAAGGGCTAGCCGAGTTCTACGACAAACATCTTCCGAAGCTGCTGAAGGAGGAGATCAAGAAGCACGGCGGCAAGATGGAGACGATCGGCGATTTGAAGCCGATGTCAGAAAGGACTTCAAAAAACGAAAAAATAGATTGGAAGTTCTTTGATGGTGACGAACACGAATATGGTGCGGCAGGCTTCAGGACGGACGCCCTCGGACATTGGGAGCTTACAAACGCCGGCTCTCAAAATGGAAGCCAGCTATGGGTTCTTGAAGGAGGACGCGCTCATGGAATGAGACACGAGTGGTTGTCTCCAGATGATGAAATGGCTCGATTTGAAGCCGAGCGCATGATGCGCGAATTTGATGAAAAGCATGGTGCCAACACTGGAGCTGCCCGCGCAACTGTCCTTCACTTCGATGACAAAGCTGTCGAGAGCTTGAAGAGGCCGCAAACTCTTTGGCAGAATCAGCATTGGAAGTCTAAGGCTGTCGAGGTCGTCAATCAGAAGGTGAAGCAGAAAGTTACCGAAGACCAGCTCGTCAACATCCTGAAAGGCGCTGGCGTCAAGGATGAGGAGATTCGCCAGTCAAATATATCTGGCCTGTACGCAGATAACGAGAAAACGATGTCTCGTGAAGACATCCTAAGCTGGTTCGATGTTGAAGATATTGACGATCGCGTTGATACAGTTGTTCTGACGCGCGGCAACAAAGACGACTCCCTCAAGACAAGATGGGGTCCAAGGTTTGAACAAGAGCGTGGAATCAAAACAAGGACAAAGTACGAAGGAAGCGACCCAGGCTCTTACAAAGAGATTTTATTCAAAGACAAGAACAACACCGACTATCGAGAGCCGCACTGGGACAAGCAAGGCGAAGGTGTTTTCGCACACATGCGCGGCGAAGACGTGCATATAGGAGGCAAGAAATACTTCGGGCTTCATGAGGCGCAAGGCACGTTAGCCGAGAACGCCAGAATGAAGATCGTTTATGGCGATGCGCAAGAGGCCCTAGACAATCTCGATGACGTCGCAGCTTGGAGCGTTCATTCCGGTGATGTGACTGACAGTGAGGTCTCTGGTTTATTTAAGGAGCTATCTGAGCTACAACAGAAGGCCGCTTCAGGTAAGCCGAATGAAAACGGCGACATTCCAATTCCAGATGAAACCATCAGCGGGCTGTACGAAAAATCGAAGGAAGTGCTTGGTAAGATAACTAAAATTAAGAAGGAGCTTGAATCTGAAGTTGATGCAGCTTATGCAAAGCTTGGTCCAGATGTGTATGACGCGATTAGCGAGGGATCGTTTGCTGAGTTAGAAAATATGCTCCTTGGCTACGATCGCGCCGTAGGACATATGAGATCATTCCATCAAGGAATGGCCTCAGCTATGAGACGGATTGATGCGCGCAATAAGCTAAGGGCGCACGCTTTTGCGAGCGGCGATCAGTGGATGCAGACATCTTCTCGTGGACTGCTGAAGCACCTCGTAGAAAACGGCTATGAAGGAGTATTGCTTCCTGCTGGCGCTGACGTTCCAACGGTCCAGAGTAGCGGAAGGGCAAAGACGCTCACTAAGCTGTATGACGAAATCTTACCCAAGGTGATGGAGAAGGAGGTCAGGAAATACGGCGGGAAGCTGGAGTCAATCGAAAGAGAGAGGGTCTTCAATAATATTGAATGGAGACCTAAGTTTCATAACAGACCAAAGCCATATGGTCGATCGCATTTGACAGCTGACATTCCATCACAAGGAGGAAGGCTTGAAGCTATAGAGGATTTTAAGCATTGGAAGCTGTGGCATTTCGACGATGATGGCAAGTTTATAAACAGCGTCAACTTCCCAAAAGAAAACGGCGTATCTGACGAAGAGCTGCTTCAAAAGGCAGCGGAGCAGCTTTCCGGCAAGGCGAAGTCTGCGATAGATAGAGCCAAAAAGATCGACTTTACCGACGAGATCAAAAAGGCTTTCTCTAATCGCCAGTACATGTGGCAAGGCGGATCGTCTGCTCCCAAAGGCGCTACGACCTTCATGCCGGACGAGTCGATAGTCTTGAGCATGTTCAAGTCTGCCGATGCTAGCACATTGTTTCACGAGTTCTTGCACATGGCCAGCAAGTTCTTGACGGACAGTGATCGTGCCACATTCAATAAATTCCTTGGTCATGCTGACGCTACTGAATGGGCTAAGTGGAGCGTAGCCGATCATGAGAAGCTAGCTACCGGCTTTGAGAAGTTCTGGCTCAAAGGGCACGCCCCTGAAGGCGCTCTGGCTAAAGTCTGGGGCAAGATTCAGAGCTGGATGAAGGCGATCTACGATACGCTTACCAAGCAAGGTAAGTTAACAGACGTATCGCAAGAAGTTGACGAGGTTTTTAAGCGGCTTGTCCGTGGTCGCCCGGAGCATCTTCGCGGGAACTTGCTGGAAGGCATGAGTCCAGCGGTGGCCCGTGCGGCTAAGGCTCTCGATACGGCTGGCAATTTCGCTCGCTTCAACAAGGCTAGCCGTGGTATCGCTCAGCTCTTCGATTCTAAGAGCATGGGGATGGAGCCTGAGTGGGCGCAGCGGATGGGCAATCGTCTCACAGAGGAGACGGCCACTGCTCGTCAGCAAGCTTTGGAGCCATTTAACGAGGCGATCAACAAGCTGCGCACGGAAGGCTTGCTGAACGATCCGGCGACAACCCGATCGGCGTTCCGTCAGTTAGAAGGCTACGAGCCGTTCTCTGGCCCGATGGGAGAGACGAACAGGAAGCTTGTCTCTGCCAAGCAGGCCGTACATAACCGTGGCAAGCTACTTGGCTCTGCTCCGAGAGAACTTCAAGACAACATGATGCCGCGCCAGTGGCCTCGTGCTGCTGACATTGACCAGCGAAGCGCTGACATGGAGCTTGAAGGGACTCCGCTTCTGAATAAAGAGGACCCAGCACGTCTCGACTTCCTGAAGGGCATCGACAAAGGCACGGAGACGATCGAATACGAGCTTGCTAGAAACCCGCTCTTCGTTGGTCAGAAGATCGCTGAAGGCGGATCGGCGTTAGACACGCCAAAAGAAATCTTCGAGACGATTCGCAGGAATCGCAAGTATCGGCAGTTCTTTCCTGGCCTGGACATGGCCGGAACCGACCCTGAAGCTCACAAGCTGGCTACTCAACGAGTTAAGAAGTTGTCTAAGTGGCTCCACGGATTGAAGCCTGAGATTCAGCAGAAGGGTCTTTTCAAGCATCCATACGAGTCAGGTCGAGACTATACCGTCCGTCACGCTGAGAGGTACGCTCGTGCTAACGTTCTTGTCGAGAACCTCTCTGAGCAGATGAAGCCGTTCATGACCAAGCCTCTCGGCGCTGACGAGAAAGGGGCCAGTGTCAACCAGGTTCTGGTCGCTCTCAATCTGAAGCGATCGTTCAAGAAGAACAAGGGCGTTCACGACGACTCGGCGGTAGCCAGGCTAGGCGAGCTGCTCGGCGTTCCTGATCCGCGCAAAGACATCGCTGACCAGGTGGCTAGCGGTGCTAAGACGATCGAGGAAGGAGAAGCCGATCTTCAGAAATGGCGCAACTCGATCGGTAAGGTCCGCATCCCGCGTGAGATGGCTAGCCAGTTCACTAGGGTCGCAAAGTTCTACAAGGCCCCCAAGGAAGCTAACAAGCTCATCAAGGCGCTCGACACCTACACGAACTTGTTCAAGACGAGCGTGTTGACGTGGCCTGCCAGATACGTTCGCGACTTCATCAGCGGGCAGACCCAGAACTACTTCATTGGAGCGTTCAGCGCCAAGCGAGTAGCCGATGTCCACAGGTTCCTGAAAGGACAGGAGATTCAGGCCGACCGTCTCCTGGAGCTTCCTGTCATCCGACAGATGCTTGACGAGCGTAAGCTGTCTCATTCAGCGAAGAACGCTAATGAGATGCTGCGAGTTCACTTGTCTTCGATGGAGCTGTTCGGCGAGCGTGTTGCCCAGGGCGCTCAGATCGGCTCTCCATCGACGCAGCGTGGCGTTAAGGCGATCGCTGAAGCCATGCCTGGCGTCAAGCCTCTAAGCCTCAAAGAGGCCGGCAAGGAGCTTACTAGCCGCCAAGGAGCTAAGGACTGGTGGAACAACCTAAAGCTTAAGAAGCCATCGACTTACGGAATCCGTGGCGTTGGAGAAGCCACCGAACACACGATGCCGATTGTTCGCGCTGGCAACACTACCGGCGTTTATGTTGACGCCCTGAACCGCTTGTCTGGCTACATGGAGTTGCTGAAGAAAGGCGACTCTCCTGCCGTGGCCAAGCAGAAGATGATGGCCGCTCACGTCGATTATAGTAATCGGGCGCTCACGACTACTGAGCGTCAGATCATGACCAGGGCGTTCCCTTTCTACAGGTTCACTCGCCATGCCGCAGAATTCACCGCCAAAGAGCTATTCAGAAATCCTTCTGGACGAATGGCGCAGGTTGTACGCGGAGGCAATCGAGCGCAATCTCGGAGCGAAGAAGGCGAGATCGTGCCGGAACACATTGCGCGAACGCTGGCGCTGCCGATACCGGAAGGTATACCGGGACTGTCAGGTCCAGAGGGGAACACCAGATACCTGACTGGCCTTGGCTTGATGCACGAAGACTCGCTGGGTTTATTCCAACCGGGAAGCTCTGCTTATCACGGTGCGAAGGGTACGCTTCAAAGCTTGGTAGGAAGGGCTAACCCGCTCATCAAAGCTCCGTTGGAAATCGCCTTCGGTAAGCAGGCGTTCTCTGGTCGTGACCTTGAAGACCTCGATCCAAACGTGGGCCGTATTATTGGCAACGTCATGGGCCAAGATACGCCGGTCCAGACGCCGATCTTGATGGAACACGCTCTGGCGAACTCGCCAGCAGCAAGGGCGCTCAGTAGCGCCAGAACGGCCTCAGACACTAGGCCCAACGCTACGATCAAGGCGATGCTCAACCTTGGAACTGGCGTTCGTCTCACCGACATGGACAAGGAGAAGGCGAAGAACCTGGCTCACCGTAAGCTGCTGGAGGAATACCTTCGCGGTAACCCGAACGTCCATCGCTTTGAACACTTGTTCTCTAAGGACGATAGCAAGCTATCAGATCGCGAGCGTGCGATCATGGAGCTATACAGACAGTTCAGCAGAGAGTCGGCTAAGGCCGCCCGTCGTCGGGATCAAGGTGGTCGTTAGAGAACTCGTCGCAGTGATAACCGGCATAGGTGAAGTCAACGCCCCAGCTAGGAGCTTGTGGCGAAGACTTCCCATTCGCGCAAGTGCCGATGAATACTTTTCTTTTGGAGTATTCTGGGTGCTTGTAAAAAGACCAGTTCACGCAGTTCGCGCAACACTCATCTTCTGGATGTATGGCGTCTGTCATGGTCTCCCGTCATCTGGGTCTTCTTGTTCTTGTGACTCCCAGTGTTGGCACGACCTCGCAATGAGAGGCGTCCAATCTGGAACCTTCGTGTGAGTACACGACATGATCGAGTGTGGAAGAGACAGTGAATGCTTTGAGTGTTTAACAAAGCGACACGTCTCGCAAGTTACGACTTCTTCGTTCATGGTCGTCCGTCATCTGGATCGGCGATCTCGTAAGCTGCTGGAAAGTCGTGGAAGTCACACTGATATAACCTGTACGTCATTTCTTTTGGCATGTGACTCAAGGTCGGAATAGCCTTGTTGTACATCCGACAGAACCCATGTACTCGTGCGTTAGTAAGTGGCGACCAATGAGCGCAGTTGTCGCAGCATTTAACCTTACGGCCTTCCATCATCTGGGTCCTCACGCTCAATTGGAGAAAAACGGTCGCATGATTCAACTGCCGTCACAGACCAATTGGAAAGACGACAACGCCCGACCCATCCTGTGGGAGCGTAATGCTCGCACGCTCCGCAGCTTCGATCTGTCCTGATCGTCTCTCCTGTCGTCGGCAGCGGGTTCTTGCCATACGACATGATTATGAGCCTGAAAGCTTCTCGGACAGCATCTATGCTTTTGTCATAGCCTTCCATCACGGCCTCCCGTCCTCAGCCGGTTGGTACTCTCCACACCAGCCATTGGCAGACGAATGTGGAAAATATGGCGACTCTCCATATCCTCCCTGGAGAGGAGGGTGTCGTCTGCAATATCCAAGGATGTACTTGCTACCGCTTGGCGTTGTTATCGGCGGAAATCGACCGCTTTCATCTTTCAGCCAAAACTTACAGGTCTCGCACTTCTCTTCGCTCATAGCTCTGGCCCAATCTTGATCGTCGGTTCCTGGATCGGTACGCTCGTGATGCTTGGAGCGTAACCCATCTTGGTCACGACGAAGAACTTGTGACCATCGCTCTCGAAAGAAAAGACTTCTGTGTCGGTGCCAATGCTGTCGATCGTAAACAGCAGCTCGACCTTGTAATTCTCCAGCGATCTATCGGCCGGAGTCGATGGGGCAATAGCTGTCGTCTGCGTCGATCCACAACCAGCGCATAGCAACGCCACGACACAAATGAACTTCTTCATGGGCACTCCTAAGTAAAGAAACCCAGAGCGGCCTGCGATTGTCCGCAATTAGCCAACGGGGCAAAGTTGCTCGCCGGCCGCTCTGGGCGTAGATTCTAGACAGCCTGGTCAGGCTTGCGTAGCCTGTCGTCTGTCGTTGAGACGATCCTCAGTCTCGTTTCTGATTGGGCCACAGCTCGTGGCCGATAAGGCTCTTGCAAGGGAGTTTCGACAACTGGAGCAGCCGAAGCTGAGTAGCCACGTGTGACGACAAGATTCACCGATCCAAACGATCCGTAACCACGGGTGACTACTGGGCCGATAGCCATTACGTAGTCTCCGTAATCGCCGTGGGGCTTGTAGCGTCGTTTATGGTATAGACTTTAGCGGTCGTCGTGCCGTCGATCTTCTTCGATGTGTAAGTGGTAGAAGAGATCGAGAACTGCGTCAAGAACGCCAGCATCTCGTACAGGATGTCCCTGACGCTACCAGTCGAGTTGGTCGCCCTGTAGCCCTCAGAGAGAGCCGTGGTGAGCGTTGTAGTCATCGCTGACACGATCGTCGCATCCAGGTCGAGCGTCGTCGAATCTTCGTCGAGAACAGTGAGTGATCGAGTCGCCACCGACCATACATCCGCCGCCGAATGCGTTGAGAAGCCCGTCGCCGTGACCCAAGCCGCATCGCCTCGGTCCCGCAACGCCTCACACGAGTCTGTCGTCTGGTCGAACGTAAACGAGCCGGCCGTCTTGCTCATCAACTCGTGGAACACGCTTCCCACGGTTGGCGGGGCCAGTCCGTCGATGTCGCTATCGGCGTTCAGTAGCTCGTCGAGGCGATGAACGACAATCGCATCTTCGACCTCACTCTGCACTTCCGCATCCCACGAGGCGTTCCAAGGAATTGCCGTAAAACCACTGCCCGTGCCGAGAGCAGAGGCAACAGCCGCTCCAACCTCCGTCCCAAAGTCCGCCGCCGTTCCCGCAGCCGTGAGCCAGTTGGCGGTAATCGCAGGAAGATTGGTGAGCGTCGTCACCGTGGGAATCACATTATTCGTCCCCGCGTAGCCCGTGCCGTCGAAGAACGATTCGCAGTTATCCGCCGCCGTGCTGTCGCCGCTGATTTGGATTGCATTTGCATTGACGACCGCTGAGGCGACGGCGGTGCCGCCCCAATGCGTCGTATTGACTTCCGGCCGCCCGCCGCTGAACGTGCCGTTGCTGCCGCCGAATTGCTCGACGTTTACCCGAACGTCGCCGACTTCCTCGGGATAGAAAATGAGCGGTGTCGTCTTCGCCCCGCTGCTGCTCGTCTTGACCTGCACGACAACGGCGTCGCCGTTCATTTCGCTCGACGTCAGGTCGAGATAGTAGAGGCCGGTCGAACCGATCTCGGTCGCTTCGTTGGTGCAGTCCGAGAACGCCGCGCCGTCGATCGAGACTTCGCTATCGAGGCCGGTCGCGCCCGTGACGAGATCCCCGTCCGCGTCGAAAATCGGGAAGTAAACGCGGAACGCTGTGTTCTTGCGCGGGATCGGCCTTGCGTCTGTCGATGCCATTTACCAAACCCTCGCTGCAAAAGACTGTCCCCGGCTAAACGGAACACCGCCATACCGCTTCCAAGTCGGCTGACCGCCGCCAGCCGGCGCGACATACTCGTCGGCCCCAATATCGAACGCCCCGGTTCGCGTCCCCGCCCCGTCGATGTCGTTCGTGAACGTGCCGGATAGATCGGTGCCCGTGTCGATGAGCGAGCTAGCGCCGGCGACCAGGTGATAATCTTCTGAGCCGCCTGTGACGTTCGTGAAGTTGGCGGTCGAGTGGGCGACTGAGGCGGTCGAGCCAGAGAAGACGGTGGCGGATGAATGGGCGCACGTCGTACGAGTGATCGTGCCGGTGTAGCCATCCGTGCCGCCGTGCGCGTAGCAGTTGCGAAGCGTCCACGTTCCGCCAGATCGCGAATAGGCGTGTGTGGCGGCTATAGAGGTACAGTTATCCGCCGTAATGGACGTGCCGGAAATTCCCGCTCCGACAGATTCATAACAAATAGTGTTTCGGATGGTTGCAGCGCCGCTTCCTATGACTACAGAACCGCGAACAATGCAAGACTCAATCTGCATATCGACTGACCCAGCAGCGGCAGTCGCTTGCGTCCGAACCGCGATATTAGACGCATTTGAGCTACGAACTTGAAGCCCTTCAATTCGCCAGTAGTCCTCTCGAAATTCGAGTGAATTGCTGGAAGTCGTGTCGAGATTGTATTTGCCGGTGGTCCAGACGCCAGAATGCCGCTCGGCAGTTGGCGTAAAGATACGGATGTATCGAGTTGCGTCCGTAGTCCATCCATTGAACAACGCAACCGTAGTATCAGTCATCGAATAACATTCGATGTCGAGTTGCCGGTCGAGCGTAACAAGATCGCCTTGCTCGCCGGCTTCGGCGGCGGACAGACTGGAATAGTCGCCGCCGCTGCTTTTCACGGTAACGGTTCGTACAGTTGGCACAGCCGCCTACTTCCGCGTGATGTCGAATAGGTTGAAGCGGCCAGTGATGATCGCCTTGGTGAGCGTCTCGTCTCGCCACTGAGTAAGCTCGTCGGGGCCAGAGGCTTTCAGCCAATAGGGAACGTAGTACGCTCGGGCGTGTCGCTGAACAGGGTCGGGAGAGCCAACCTCATATTCCGGTTTAACCAGTTCGCTCCAATCTTGGCCGTAGTTCTCCGTTTCGAGAATGAGCCATTTCTTAGCTTCGAGCGTGCCGGGAATCCAAGCATCGTCCTTAACCGCGAAGATGTCCCCGTCCTTCAAGTCGAGGTCGGTCGGCCCATCGTCGCCCAAATGAATCATCAATCGCATGGCTTGTTCCTTACGGTGTTGCTGCCGAACTTTCGTCCAGGTTGGTTTCTTTGTTTCGCACGAATCCGCGAAGCTGATTCCAGGTCACGGTCGCTTCGCCGTTGTCGCGAAGCTGGTTGCGAATCGTGAGCGGAACGTCGTCAACGCGAACGCGGAATCGTCGGCGAACGCTCGCCCCTTCCTCGATATACTTGCGGGCGCGAACGTAATCGACGCCCGGCACTTTCACGACGACGAACTTCGGCAACCGCTCATCATTGCCCCAGGCGTGTCCATCGGGCATCACGGTCACGACGTCGCCGCGCTTGTAGCATCCGCGCGCGTCTTTCGTCGCGTCGGGATGCGTTGCGTTTTGCGCTTTGATTAGGAATTCGGCCATATGCGATGGGATTCTCAACCCTGATCCCTTAAGCTGCTAACCGCTTCGGCCAGCTCTTTTACGATCGTAGACAGGGTATGAAGGTCGCCCTTCATCGAATCAGCTAGATGACTTGTCTCGCGCTCACAATGTTGCGTCACTTCCTTCAAAGACTCTCTGAAGTCATGACGCTGTTCGTTCAAGATGATCGTAAACTCTGACCGCTTCTCGGCTAAAACCTTGTTGAAATCGTTGGTTTGGTTCTGCATCGCAAGCGTGTGCTTGTCGATCATGTTTGTGAGCTGAGTGTCTTTAGCAGGCAAATGTTTGAACAGCAGCCAAGCCAAGACAAGCCCTAGAAGGCCAGCCCCGCCCCAGCCGGATGATCCAACAAGCCAACCTGCTTCCTCTGCGACTCCCTCCGCAAATAGAAACATTTCTGCCCCCTAAGTTTTGGTCACCTCCAGGCAAGCTGCCCGCTCGCCAGGAGATGAAACGTCGGATACTTGGATCGCATAGTCGTCCATGCTTTCCAAGACATCTCTTGTAAACACAACCTTTTGGAATGGAGCGTAGGTTAGCTTTAACGCTTTGACGTAACGCTCCAGTCCTTTCCGTTCTTCTTCAACTTGCAACAGGCGACCGAGGGCAATGTCGCCGCCACATAGCTTGTTGATTCCTAACTCTATGAGTCGTTTTGCCAATCCTGGGTCTTCGGCGCTCATCGCCATGAAGTCCTTCTCAGTGGCGGTGGGTAGCTCTCCATCTGCTCGATCAATCGAAGCAGCTTTGGTACAGCCGTTTCAATGTCATACCCGGTAACTCGTATTCTGTGAACTAACTCTGTTCCTCGTCGCATCACAGCGACGGCCTCGCACTCCAGCGTATTGTCGATCGTCTTTACTGGCTCCGACGTGACGAGCCATCTCGACCAGTGGAACTTGCACACCTACGGACTCCCTTCCGCTTTCTCGACGTACATCTTGATTCCAAGACGCTCACAAACCAGGCGGCATCTCAGTAGATCGACTTTCTCCTTCTCGTAGTCCTTCACAAGCAGGAGGACAGCAGGCTTCTTGCCGGTCCAGATTGAGTACAGGACCGCTTGGGCAGGGGCCTCTTTCCACTTTACCGAAGCCCAGTCTACCTCGATCGCATACTCCTCTGTCACAAGATCGCAGCGGGAGTTGTCTGGCAATAGAACTTCTGTCTTCGCTCCGTACTTTGGAGCTAAGCGACGACATTCCGACAACTCGTCCGCTAACAGGCTCGCCGGGAGCAGGCACAGAAAGGCGATCGTCAGAAGCAGGCTCATCCTTGGGTTCTGCATACAGCCTCACGTCAAGGAACATCATGTCCCATACCGTTGTATCCGATCCGGTCAGCTCATTATAGCGTTTGGAGGCTGTCCATGCTTTCCAGTACATGAAGCCAAACCCGATCGGTAGCAGGGAAAGCCATAGGATGGTCTCAACCTTTTTACTCATTCCGTGGCCCTCTTGGCAATGTCAGCTAGTTGACTCTTCGACGCTTCGTAAAGTGATTCGTAATGATCCCTGCTTTTTAGCGCGTTTTCTTTGTCTTCTCTGACGAATCTCAGTTGCTGTTCAAGCCCTTCGATTTTGTTTGTGAAGAAATAGACTGTAAATCCAAATCCTAGCGATGTGCCACCGACTCCCATAAGGCATCCAATGAACAGCCACATGTCAGGATGGTTACTCACTCAGCTCGCTCCTCATTTCCTTAGGCCACACGTCACGATCGGCTAACTCAGGATCGTACTGTGTCCATGTTTCTCTGAAGTCCCTAGCCTTGACCTTCCTGATTCCGTTCTCGCCCCAGGTCATGCTCCAGCCGCCATCCTCTCTGACAGCGACTTGCGACTTGCGCTTAATCATCCTCCAGGCTTGAACGACGTAACGATCGCCTATCCACTCCCAGAAGATAGCTTGATCGAAGACTGGCTTTCCACTCTCGTCATAGAAGTGATTGACTTCAATCAAGTCAAATCTATCTTCACTGACTGGCGTGAAAGGCTGTAGAAGCACAACCAGTATGGATGCAAGCTTAAACATTCAGTCGATGGCTCCGACGATTCGGAAATCACCATCTTGATCGACAGTGTCGAAGAGGACGCCTCCGTATCCAGGTACATTTACCGTGACTTTCGTGCGCGTCTGTCGAGGAGACCAGGCATAGATAAGGTACATCGAACCCATGCGCCAGCCCTGGGCGAATACCTTTAGCTCGACCTTTCCATCAGACGCTCGCCATGTGTCGATCGTTTTGCCCCTCGAATCCTTGGTGTATCGAGGCGGATCAGCGTCTGTGTAGAGCGTCCTGCTACGATCGTCGAATACGTCTGGTGGCAGCTCCCAATCACAAAGAGCTGGGTCGGTATTTAAGATCGGCTCGCCATATCGCCAGAATTCCGCCAGCAGGTGGTTATCCCAAACCTCTTTGACCGCGTCAATCACAGGCTGAAAGTAGTCAGCGTAGGTGTATGCTTGCAGTTCAGGAGGCGCTGATTCATTGGCGAACCACTTGTTTGTCAGTTCTTCCTGAGAGTCAGCAAACCAGCGAAAGACTTTCGCCGAGTGTCTTGGACGATCAGCCCACAGACACGCCCTGGCGAAGCCTTTGACGCGTTTCGGAAGGACGTATCCACCGTGGTCAGGGTGAGCTTTAATGCAGCGGGTGGGACTGATCCAGAAGCTCTGATCGTTGTGCCAGAGAGGATTGTTCGCTTCAAGGCGACGGTTTAGAAGCCCAAGGTTTTGTTGTAAGACGTGCGGCCCACGGACCCAGTCGTGCCAGTTCCAAGGGCTTCCAGAGCCGTCGTCATAGCATCGCTCGCTAGCTTCGTCGAACTGGTAAGCTTCTGGAGCGTAAGGGTAAGACGCCCAGTTCTCTTGAGGCCGCTTATAGCTGTACTTCTGGTTGTTTAAGCCAGCTTCGCCGATCGTCCCGAGGCCACCGTATCCGCCCGTGTAAATCTTCCCTGACCATACAGCCGGGGCATTTGCTTTCATGGCGTTTGTCATGGCCTGTCGCTGCTTCACGAAGCCATCTTTGATAGCAGCTTCGCAGTCGTTGGCGTCATGAGTCATGGCCCATTCAGCCATGCGCACAGAGAGTAGCTGAAGGTTGGATTTCCACGCTCTGTGCCTGTGACCCCACTGATCTTTAGTCGTAAGAGGCTCGGTATAGAAGCCTAGCTCAGCAAGAGCAGACTCGTTGTTTTCCAGCCAGTATAGCCGTGGCACATTCGGCAAGACTTCAGCCAGTCGAGCGATCCAGTAGGAAGTAGCGATCGCTTCGCCTTCTAGTCTCCAGGGCAGGATTGGTGCCAGTGGGCAGAGGAGCTTTCCGTCGTTCAAGTTGCCGT
Organism: uncultured Planctomycetales bacterium; assembly: GCA_964570465.1. GTDB lineage: Bacteria > Planctomycetota > UBA1135 > UBA1135 > CAZMYG01 > CAZMYG01. The sequence goes on along the minus strand of CAZMYG010000001.1, from coordinate 63,276 downwards.
CAGCGTCAACCCTAAAGACAAGAGCTGACTCATCAAAAGGCTTTCGCGGCTCGACAAGGTAGTGATCGGCTCCCCAATTGTGCCACCGGAGCGTGACTGGTAGTTCGTTATCGTTAATGAACTTGAGGGCGTCAGCGTACTTTGGATACCACTCGTCCCAGGTTCTGTCTTTGTTAGCTCTCTGAGCGATCGTGGGGCAGAAGATCGTTGGCGCATACGGAACGCCTTCCTTGATCCACTGGACCTGCTGGTTGAGGTTCCAGCCTCCGTTGACGTTCCAGCAGCTAACAAGTGGACCACCAGATAGAAACGCCGTCTTGATCCGATAGATGCCGTCCATAGCGATCCTTACGTCAGGGAGTTAACCCCTTGCTTAACGATCTCAATCATCTGATCCGCCAACCTCTTCGAGTCTTCCATGCGGTTCTCGTAGATCGCCTTGGATTGCTCGATAGACATGAGCATCACTTGCTCACTTAGGTTTGGCTTATTTTCAACTTCGACTGTGACAGCGAATCCAGCTCCGCTGTTGTCTGATTTGACTGTGAAAGCTCCAGCCTTGCTGACGACAATCTTGAAGCGTGAGTTCTCTGCCGTGAATAGACCTGGAGCCTGCTCTCTAGCAAGATCGACGATCGCCTTAGCAACCTTCTGCTGGTCCATCATTAGCTCGTACTCAGCCATCTTCATCCTTCTCTTTCGTGGGAGCTTTGGGAGGCAGGTGCCAGCCGTTCTCTTGAATGTAAGGAAGAAGCTCCCCTTCCCTTACGTCGTCTGATTGGAAGTATTGGGAGACTGCGTAGCCAAGAGTTCCGCCCCCTCCGACGAAGCCGATCCCACTGAGGATATAGGGGATCGCGGTGCGCCAAAAAGGTCGAGCAGGGCGATCTTCGCAGCGTCTGGGAGTTGCTGGATTTGTTGGGGGGACGCTTCCGTTAGCGCCGATCGTAATTGATGTACTTTGTCCTGTAGAGCCTTGCCCAGAGCCACCGCCTTGTTGTCCGACTTGGCTTGGTTCTGCTGGCCGAGTGCTTGGAGGAACGCTTCCTTCTGTCCCTCCGGTAGATTTGCCGCCACTTTGGACCACAGTAGCGCTCTGGCTAGACGCCTGGTTTGCAAGCTCACTGATAAGAACTCCTAGAAGAGCTTCTCTTGTGTCGCCGTAGTCAAGCTCTTGGTCGGGCATTGATAGACCGTTCTTGTTGGCGGAAGACTTGGCGTAGTCCCTCCACCATTGGAGCGTCTTGGTACGCTCTCGAAGCCGCGCTGTATTGACTTTGAGGTGGTCAAGTACAGCGCTGATTACTTGAGCCTTCATGTAGGGTCCGCTCCCTTCGCGGCCTCCAGAAGCTGCGCTGCGAGCGCCTCAGCACCGTCTGGTTCTTGAAGCGCTCGCAGTTGCGCAGCCTGGGCAAGCACCCGATCGCTGGCGTCGAGGTAATTGGTCATATTGACCTTGAGCCGTTCCGACCCTTCCTCAGACGCTTGCTTAATCAGGCCAAGAGCTGCCTGTGCTTGTTCTAAGGTCATTGGCTAATCGCTAATTAGGGACCGCCAACGTGACCTTGCTTGGGCGAACCAGACGCGGTCTGGAGAGCGGCGATCAAACCAGGATCGTCTCCAACTCCACCGTGCTGGTGAATAAGGTTCGAGTTGATGACACCCAATCCCTGGGACAAGTGAGTGAACACGCCTTGGTTCATCTCACTCGACCACTTCGCGAAGCCGGTAATGAGCGCCAGCATCGCATTCCCTACGGTCGCTTCATTCATTGAAACTCACCATCCCTGATCCGTGACAGCATCATGTAAACGTCCGACGTGCCACGGTACGTCAGGACGGGCACCCCATTTGAGAAGAGGTACAATGCTGGCAACGTGCCTGCATCCTTGTCTGGCGGCGGCGGGTAAAGTCCTATCCCGTCGTAAAATGTTCCGGTCGTATCGACCATGCTTTTGAGCGTGCTGTAGTAGCCACCTTTTGGGTCGCCGATCACTACGACGCGCCGAGAGCCGGTCGGCTGTGGATCGTTCTTGCATTCGCAGCCCTTCGTGGGCTTACACTCACAAGACTTCTGCTCAGGAGCAGGAGGTCCAGAGGGCGGCTTGTTAATCCCTTCCGCCAGCTTGTCCAGCTTCTCCATAAGCCGATCTAAGTCTTTTTGTAACTTATCTGTACGCTCCTTGCAATCGTCGTTTTGCGCGGGCGGGCGCGTAGGCTCGGTCGCAGGTGGCGTGACTGGTGGCGTAGTTGTGGGCGGTTGAGGGATGACTGGGGCAGGGTCTTCGCCGATCGGGCGTTGAGGAAGAGGACTGACGCCGCCTTGGTTGCCGCCATAGTTGGGGCATAGGCCGTTCGGGCAGTCTTGATATTGGCCCCAAGATTGGATTCGTCTCCTGAATGGGCCGAGAAACTCGACTGTCTGGTAGGTTGTGACAGCGAGCGTGGTTGTTGGTGTGGCTGAATGGAGGTTGCCGTAGAGAGTGCCATCAGAGCTGATAGCTGGTCCTCCTGAGTAGCCTTCGTTGACGCCAATAGAAGCCTCGAACCAGCGTCCTTCGCCGCCGCTCCTGTTGCTGAAGTAGGTGCCGAACTGTCCGACCTGGAACTTCAGTGATCCGCCTTGGCTGTATCCGGCGAAGGTAATCACGTCGCCAGGTTTAGGGTTGACGGAGGCTAGCTTTATCCCAGCCTGGCCGTGAGCTGGCAAGCTAGCAAGCTCGACAAGCGACTGATCCCAAGCTGTATCTACAGCCACCACCTTGCCCATGATCGTCTCGATCGGCGGGCCAGACGGGTTGGTGTAGTTCGGGAACTCGATCGTGACGTTTGAGTGGTCGCCGCCACGAACAACGTGGTAGCAGCCGAGAACCAGCTTCTCGCCAAGGTAAGCTGCGCTGCCTACATTGCGAGAGCCGTCGCCAGCGGGACAGCTCATGCGAACCGTGTTGACGGTCGCTCGCTGTTTGGCGATTGGAACATCTTGAGCGCTAGCGTGAGCGCAGATCAAGACAAGCAGAACCGAAAGCAAGCGCCTCATGCGCAGCCCCTTTACGCAAGATGGGCACATCCGTGGACCTTGCGCCATCCTAAGTGGACAGGGGTTCAAAGTCAAGCTTCTAGGGCTTGGCGCTCAGCGTCTAGGTCGCGGTTGATGGCGTTGTCTTCGGTGAATTTTTCTGGGTATCTAGCCCTGAGCTTGTCGATATTGGCCTGCATGATTTCTTCCATGCTCCACGACTTGGCGTTACAGATTTGCGCCAAGTACCACAAGATATCGCCGATCTCTTCCTTGGCGTTCGTGTCGTCTAGAGGCTTGCCGTAATAGAGATGCTTCTTAACGCAGTCTAGAAGCTCTCCAGCCTCAGTCATGACGCCGATCGTTCCGTGAAGCATCGGAGCGTTAGCCAGCATCCGCAGAGGGACCTGGCTTGTCTCCGCTTCCGTCCGCGCCGCCAGCTTCTGGTATTCGCTTGGGTTCATACATGAACGACAGTATCTGGGTTATCAGCTCTTTGCAGTACGCTTCGACCTCTGGCAGATCGTGAGTATACAGCATGTCCTTGATCTTCGAGATACCGCCAGCAGCCAGCCCCAGATTGAAGTAGGCCATCGCGCTACGGGAATGGCAGTCGTCTGCTGATCCGGTCATCTTCGCAGCCTTCTCTTCAGCTACCTTTGCCGCTTGCATGAACATCTCTACGTCATGCTCGGCTTGTTGTAGCTGCATGCCTTGGTTGACGATGTTTTTTTGTAGCCCTGCGACCTTTCCTTCAAGTTGCTTGCATTTACCACGGAAACTAGCTTCGTATCCGTCACCCATGTGAGACCCTCGTGTATAGAATACCCTTCATGCCATCAACATCTACTACAACGACCTGGACCTTGTTTCCAAGGTGATCGTAGAAGAAGAGCTTCCTGTTTGGGTCGTCAAGCTCTCCAAAATTGACAAGGACTCCGATCGCCGATCGAATGTCTTCAGCGAGCGTTGTCTGATCGTCTGCCGGAGGATTGGCGTCACGAATAACGACTTGGCTGTCGTTTGTTTCTTCAGGAACAAAGCACCAAGAAGCAGGCTTCGTCATGGTCGTTCATCATCATCATTCCAGAGTTCAATGTACACGCTTGGCTGCTCGTCGCCGGAGGCGATATACTTGTGAGCTTCGATGCTGTAGACCTGGCCATCATCCGCCATCGCGATGTCACGGATCGCATCCAGAATCGACTTGAGGCAGTTGTCGATATCCGGCTTCTTGGTATGCGGGTATCGAGGCATCTCCCGCGTCTTCCAGACTTTATTTTGCGGCCTGGGGAAGACCAACGTGACCTTCATGTTCACGGCCCCAGACAGAGGCGGTCCTTTGTACGCTTCCCTGAAGGCCAGCTTAATGAGCGCCTTGAACTCATTGACTGGACTCTTGGTTGGCGTGTAGTTGACCGCCACAGCTTTGTCTCCGAACGTCCTGACAGCATGACGCTGGCGAGGCTGAGCCACCGGAGACGAGGGAACATGAAAGGCGATGTACATCACGAATCCCTTCGTGCTAGAACATTAACTTGCCGGCAGAAGATATTAGGTCACCAAGCTTGAACAACAACCAAAAGACTATGTGGATAGGCAAAGAGATCGGTGCAAGAAGCCAGTCAATAAAGAGAACTGCGTCCTCTCTTCCTCCATTGCCGTGCTTTTCCAGCCAAGGTTTTGTCGAGTATTTCAACCAGAACCAATGCAGTACGTAAGACATTAAGAAGTACCACGTCCAGATGAATACGACACCTGAAGGATCGTTCTTTGGACATCCGCACTTCCTTTGGCCAGTAAGCTCGACTACTAAGCCGTGCTGTTCCTTGGTCGGCTTCTCAGCTTCGTCATGAGGCGGGAGGTAGTTCTTGTTCATGATCGACTGCACGTCGATTCTCCTTGGTTTTGATATGCCAGTCGGTAGCGTCGTCTCGATGGCCTACAGCTCCAACCAGCTCTATCGTCTTCTCGATGTCAACGCCACAAAGGCAGTCTTCGTCTTCAGGAGGAAACTCGTAAAGGTCGCAAGGCACGATGCAGCCCATCGCCTCTTTGAACTCACGGACGTTCTCGCACCAGACGCCATCAACTCTGGCGATCACGCACATGAATCACCTTCGCTTTCCGATACGCAGGTCGGATCGCGCAGCTTGTCGTCTGGCGCTCCCCAAGGGTCAGATGCACTACCACGATCGTCGAAAATCTTGCCGCCCACGGCATCGACGAGTTGGTGATAAGACCTGTGAACGATTCCCGCCCTGCCAATTCGCACAAGACATTCGACCGGAATGCCGGCGATGCAGATAGCCTGGGCCGCGTCGTTAGATGACGAGCTGTAGAAGCCGCGCATCTCTTCTGGCACTTCTTCGGCGCTGATTGATTTTGACACGAAGACGACTCTCACTTCGCCGCCTTCTTCGTAGCCAATAGCCGTTCCGATGAGTCCACGGAATTCACCAGAGGCGTGGGCCACTTGAACGACGTCGCCGAAAGTTATTGGAACCAAGTTCGCAACGCACCGCTCGCATGGGCAACTCTCCGGGCCGTCGTCACCCTTAAGCTTCTCCTCGATCTCTTTGAACATGCCCTCAAACAGCTTGTGCTTGAAGACCTTCTTCATCACGTCGAGCTTCATGCCCCTCATGAACTTGGAGAACTTTCCGAAGCCGCTAAGAGGACCGTAGACGGTCACTTCTTCACCGCCGTCTCCTGCCACCTTCTTCATCACCCAACCAGAACGGTCTTGCTTAGACATCGTTGTTCACTCCAGTATTTGATTCTTCTGCGCCTTTGATAATGAGAATCTTCAAGCCTTTCTTCTTGGCTTTGCTAATGCAGTTAGCTGTTCCGCTGCCACCAGGAAAGGCTACTACCAGGTGGGGCTTGATATTGACCATCTCTTGATTGCGCACTGCGCCAGCGTAACGTCCATGCGTTCTCCAGTCCGCTGGAAACTTGCGCACGATCACGCCTTTAGATTCTGCCCATTCGCCAGCAAAACGATCGGCACCTTTGGCGTCACCGTGGATGATCGTAGTGATCTGGCGGCAGGCGTGTACGCGATCGAGGACCTTGAAGACCTTGTCTTTATCGCGGTACTTCCTGCCGCCAGTCACTAAGACGAGCATGTTACACCCAGGCTGTCAACTAACGGAACGAATTGATCGTGACGTTGAAGTTCTTCTCGATCCACTGGATGACCTTCTCACGACGATCATCAACGTCGAGTTCGCTCTCTTGGAGCGACGACCCTAATTGCTTGATTGGGTCGAGAATGTTGTCGAGAATGAACTGCTCCATCGAGAAAGAATCTCCTTCGAGGTCCTGCTCCAGTTGTCTCGCACGCTCGCACAAGTTGATCTTCTTCGGCTTCGGCTGCTTAGGAGCGGCCTTATTCGTAGTCGCCATTGTGATTGTCTCCAATTCTTCTGTCCTGAGAGTTAAATAAGACCGCAAGGACAGGTTTGCGATCTTTATTTGCTAGCAATCGTCGTCGTCGTCGTCGTCGTCGTTCTCCTCTGGAGAAGAGTCGTAGTCGAAAGACGAGACCTTGATGTCGAACTCTTCTTCCAGCCACTTGACGAGTTCTTCGCGACCCTCCTTGTCCCAAGACTGGAGTGTCTCGCCGATGCGCTTGACGTGATTGAGGATCGTAGACTTGTCGTTCGCCAAGTCCTTGTCGTTATCAACTTTCTTCGACAACTCAGCGGCGCGCTTACACCAGTTGATCGGCTTACCCTTGGGTTTCGGCTTCTTCGTCGTAGTCGCCATCTGACAGTTCTCCAATTCGTCGTTTGCTGTCCACTGAAGTTTTCAGGTCGGCCGGGACAGCGTGAGCCTCACCTATGAACTCGATGTGTTCAAAGTTGATCCTGACGAAAGCAGTTCCGCTTTTTTCATGACTTACGACATGATGAACGCTGCCTTGGATTCCCCAGGACTTGACTTCGTGTACCAACAGGAAGGCTCCAACCCAGCCAGCGCGTGATCCGTCTCCAGGATCGTATTCGGGCATGATCTGCACTACATCTCCAGGAGACAGAGCCTTCCCCTCTTCGGTTGTCATGTGTCTTCTCTTGTGAATATTCTCGGCGTGCCTTGGTGACACTTTGACTGATATCGCATGACTTCGTACTCTTGCCTCGGCCCTTCGTTGCTTCGGCGCTGTCGCTCTTCGTTTGTCCACTTCGACTTAATTTGAGCGCATTTCGCTACGATCTCTTCTGGAGTTGGATCGTCGGGCATCCTGTCTGCACAAGGGCCACGGCAGAACTTATTGCGATCGTATCCAAGAGCGAGACGCCGGAAGCGGACTTCATGTTCGTACCTGCCGAGGGCTTCGGCTATGTCGAAGTCATCAAGACGCCTGAACTTGTGCGCGATGAAGTTATCTTCCTGCGCCGTCCATTCTTTCATCTTGTTGTTCATGCTTGACTTCCATGTCTTCGAGTTCGCTGAGCTTCAGAACAGGGAGAGTAATTGCCTGCATCATCCTATCAGCTTCCATCGACAGCTCCTCTAGGCTATCGCCTTGTATTCCACAAGCACGAGCGCTCCAGGTGTAAATTGAGCCGTCGTCTTCGTAGTAGACCTCGTGGATTCCACAGGTCACTCCGATGAACTTTTCATCGTATTCGATAACTCGGTAGTTCCAATGAGACATTACGGCCTAGTCTCCGTCATCGGAACAGTTGTCGTTGTCGATCGCTTGTGAATGTTTCTTGCGACCAACGACGACGAGAGCGGCTGAACGTCTTCGTCGGCCACGTACTTATCAACGACCCAGCGAAGGATTCTTAGAACCTCGTGCTTGTCAAGCTCGTTGAAGCACGCCTCGATAGCGTTCATGGCTTTGATCTCGTCGGACTGAATCTCGTCGATGTCGAAGTCGATCGACATGCATGGCTCCTCTACTCGATATAAGTGATTTGGAAAAACTCGCTCGACGTACTGATCGTGCGACTCTACTAGACGATCCACTTCTCTGATCGCATCTTCTAGCTGTTCAGACGAACGTTTGAATGGCCACATTAGATTCTCCTAGCAAGAGCAAGACCAGCCCATGTTCTCAATGTCAAGCTCGTCCTTCTTCATGCCAGTCAGGCCCTCGATATGCTTCCAGAACAGGTCGTGATCTTCACCCAGGTCGCTTGCGCTGTGGCAATCAACGCCGTTCGCCGTAACGTATCGCCAGTCGCTTGACGGGTTAGTTGCGTTCTCAATGAGTTGGTCGTAGTTGAACCGCCAGCGTTCAGCAAACTGCCTGAGCCATGCCTCATGCTCGTTAGCCTTGACTGATGGCTCCATAAATGCAGGATGCTCCCAGTGATGCCGTAGCCCGATGATCGAGCCTGGCCACAGGAACGCCCAGAAGCGAGCGCCTCGCGGAATCTCTCCCCATCTTGCCACGGGGTCTTCGTCATCCAAGAACGGGTCTGCGATTCCGATCGCCTCTTTCTTATTGGGCGCGGCAATCGCTAAGTCGTTGGTTCCCCATGCCAGCTTGATGTAGCATCCGCGCGGCAGCCTCTCTCCTGCAACTAATGGAGCGATCGCGATGTGTGTCGCATCACGCTCAGCGTATCCGTCAGGATCAATCAGCTTCCCCAGTCTATGGCCGTCCATTTCAGTCCTCCTTTTCTTCAACTATCTTTCTGATTCCAGTTCCAATTCCTTTGATGATCTCAATGGCGTCACTTCTTGCGACACCGCACGACACTAACCATTCACCGACGTTGTCTCTGAAGTCAATTGCGTCCTGTCGCGGATCGCATCCTTCATCGAATGACATCGTCTTGAACGTCTTGATGTAAGGACTGTCGATCGCCTCTTCTACTTTGATTTTGTCTTCGCCTTCAAGTTCTTCTACGTTGATAGACTTGAAGCGATCGTCGCACTCCTTTCTCGTTTCTCCACATGAGATCAGAGTGATGCGGCAGTTGACGATGTCGAGAGAGATCGTGATCCAAAGTTCCTTAGGGCCGCTCACTGTTTACTCCTGCGTCTCGTTTTGCATAGTGCTTAAGCATTGCCGCCATGCTTATCATGGCCCTCCTGATGCGCTCACAGTCAGCAATCGGGACAATCCTGTTCGCTCCGACAATTGGGTATTCCCACAACGTCTCGTCTAAGACTTCTTCACAAAGCTCGTTAGCAAGATCGAGAACTTCCTGCTTGTTGCTGCTTTCGACGATATTAAATTCATGGTCTTCCATCTGTGTACTCAGCTAAGAAGTAGTCGATTAGTTCAATCGCTGTTTTGTGAGCGTAGATTCCAGCGTCACAGTCTTCGATGAAGGCTTCCTTGTCCCTGTTTATGTATTTTGAAACAGGCCAATCAAGATAACGCTGTCGCCACTCATCCCATCTTTGAATTTCTGATTCAGCCTTGCGCTTCATCGACAGGAGCTTCTGCTCAGTCAGGGCTATCCTGGGACAATCGGTTCCATTCGTCGAACTCGACATAGCGTGCTGGCCCTTCTAAGCGGTGCTTCACGAACTCTTCCAGATCGTTGATCGCGGCGATACTGTCCACGTCTTCGCATGGGCAGTCGAGAGATGGATTGAATCGTCTTGACCAGTAGGGTCTTCGGCCGTCTTTGTAAGGTGCCAGAAACGGCTCTCCGAGAGGGCACTCGCAAGGGATCGAACACCAGCTACGGTTAGCCCGATCGTCGATCGTTTTTTGAACGACGGCGATCATCGACTTGACGGACCAGACCCAAGCCAAGCCTGAATCTTTGCACAGTAGGCAGCGGTACCGTCTCTGTCTATCCGGTGGATCGGGAGGGATCATCCTCTGCAATGCCTCTGTGACCTCCTGGGCGCTCGCTCCGTGAGCTTTCATCCTCAGATAGGTCTCAAGGGCCGGCTTGAGGCGAAGGTGGCTAATAACGCCTCCTGCTTGCGCAGGAAGCTTCCACGACTTTTCCCCCTCTGCCGGGGAATTCTTTCGATAGGCCAGCTCTTTCGCGTGACGACGGACGATCGCTGCCGTTTCGCCGAGCTTGAATTGATCGACCGGCTCGATGTCTCCGCGCACCATCATTTCGGTTACGCGCTTCGCATCGGCGAGCGCCACGTCAGCGAGCGCTTTCGACCAACCGCGAAGGGTTTGCTTGCCGCCTTCGTTTCCCTTTTCTTCGATCGAACCGAGTTTTGAATCGACGTAGGGAAAAGCGATCGAGTAATCGTTCCACCATTCCCAAAACTCGGCGTAAGTCATTTCAGTCGAAGCTCCGGGCGGCGTGCTTGAAAGGTTTTGGCGCGTTCGTAGCGCGCTTATCGTCTGGGTCGAACACTCCCTGCCATCCCTGGCGAATCGACTCCTCGATGCAGGCGGTCGCGCGATCAGGGCCTTTCTTGAGACACCACAAGAGCTGCCCCTCTTCAGAGTGGCGTACCTTGTAAGGGTGGTTGATCGCCGATCGGTACTCGATCCAACGGCCCCAAGCGCTCTGGAACCCAGGCGTCATGAGTCCCTCTGGGATTTGAACAGACCCATGCTCATGGGTGGGTCGCTTCTCCCTCTGCTTCTTCGACTTCTGCTGATCGTCTGCCGAAAGCTCGAAAGGGGGAATATAGGGGGTTTCTTCTTCTTTGTATTTCTCTTTCTCTTTCTCTTTCTCTTTCTCTAGGGTCACACTTTTGTCACACTTTTTTTGTGACGTTTTTGTGACACTGTCACGCTTTTCCTTCGGCAATGAGCGATGCTCTCTCTGCCGAATTGCGTCTTTTGCTCGCTTTTTAGCGGTCGCCCCATTCCACCTATCAAAATGGGGGATAGTGACCCACCCGTCAGAGACATCAAGCCACCCAATGTCGATCATTGCCTGAGCGAAGCCCTGCGCTTCAAACATCGAATCGAGGCGTGACAAACTTGTGACACTGTCACAAAACGGAATTCGACCATCCTCTGTATGCTTGTCCAGCCATGACCAGAACTTTACGAGCCTTCCAACAACTGAATATTCGTCCAGTCCCGTCTTGGCCGAAAGGGCGATCACGTCTGGGTCGTCGTAGAGATTGCTTCTGACCATGAACCAAGGCATCATGGGATGATCTTCCTCGATTGGGCTGTGGCCTAAATGTAATCCCATACCTTACACCTGTTGACTTCCTTGTCAATGGTCAAAGCCACGAACCAGCTCCGCAAACGACATCTTCAGCGCCTTAGCTATGTCTGGTAGGCGGTGAGTCTCTGGAGCGTGTTCACCCCTTTCCCATGCGTGAACCGTCTGTCTCGACACGCCCAAGCAATCAGCCAGGGACTTTACGGAGATTCCAACTCGCCTTCTGTGGTGGCTGATTGCAAGTCCTATCCGATCGTTGAAATGAACCTTGTTGAGATTCTTTGGCATAGCGAAACCTCTATCTCATCAGACAAGGGATTTCAACCTCCCGACGCTCGCTCCTCTCCCAAAGCGGCGTCCAGTGTGGCGGCGAGCTTGACGAGGGCAAGATACATTTCCTCAGTGCCGCCGTAATCGTGCCGCACGTTCTGGCAAACTTCTACCTGCCGCCTAGCCTCGACGATGGCGGTGCGAAGGCGGGTGTTAAGTTCACCGCATTTGATAACCTTCCGCATGTCGCTGTTTCGATTGGCGGTCAGCCGCGTGATTTCTTCCTCCTTCCGCTCCAACTCTTCCCGCAACTCGCAAACCTCCTTCACGTCGCCGGCCGACAGGTCGGCGTTGAGTTTTGCGAGTCGGGCGTTCTCGGCGAGTGTCTTGTCGCTAATCGCAAGCAGGTAATCGTTGTGATCGTTGACAGCCTTAGCTTCCTCCCGCAGCCGCGAGATTTCGGCGGCTTGCTGGTCGCGAATCTGTCGCAGCATTTTAATCTTCTCTCGGCCGCGCTGGATTAGCTCGTAAGCACGATCTGGATTTCTCATCAGCCATTCGGCGTGTTCCTCTGGCGTCATTCCCAAGGCTCCCCGTGAAATCCGTATCGTGTCTTATCAAGCCACCCTTTATCTACGATCGTCTTCGCGCAGCCATCGCAGATCAAGCCGCGAAACTTGGTCATGCCAGGAGCCTCGTCAAACTCCCGAGAACCGTAGGCGAAAATCATTGTGATCTCGCCTCCTTCCCACGGCTGCATGAACTCCCAATCTCCAGAGTCATGAGCGCTTTCAAGCGGCCTCCCGCAAAGGCAGCATGGCCTGGTTCCGTCGTCAAGCCTTTCCATTTGTTGACTTGCCATTCTTGCTAGCTTTCTTCTTCTTAGGAGGCTTGGACTCTTCTACTGGTTTGTCAGCTTTGTCAGCTTTGTCAGCACGCTTGACGCATACAGCGTTATGAATCTGCGTAACGAGTGTACGTACAGACGGAAGCCTCCCAGTATCAATACCTTCCAGATACTCAAGATGCTTCTCGATCGCCTTCTGACAGACGAGTGAAACATTAGTTCCTTTTTTAGCCTTGATCCGAGCGTGCAGATCAGGCGGCAAACTTATTGTTAATAGCTTGCGCATAACTCACTTTGTATTAAAAACGATCGGCCCGTTGATGCTATCTCAGGGCCGACCGTATAGTTGACGAGCCGCTCGATTGCAATCCTACCCAGTCATGACCTGCCTGCCATGCCTTGCCCCTACATGTCTACCTTGCCGTGCCACGCCTGCCCTGCCCGTACATGCCTGCCCTTGCCGCGCCTCGCCTGCCGTGCCGAACGTGGCGTACCATGCCGCGACAAGCCCCGACCCGACTTGCCTGCCTTGCCACTGCCCGCAGGTCCGGGCCATGACGTGACGGTCCTTGCCTGCATTGCGAAGACTGGCCTTTCGGGCCTTGACGCGACGTGCCTTACCTGCCTCACCCTTCCGGGACGATCCAAGACACGACGCAACCGGCCTGCCCAGCCCTGCCGTGACCTTGCGGGCCTTGACGTGCCACCCATACCCCGCCTGCCTTGTGCCGCCTGGCGATGACGTCCTTCCTGGCCAATCCAACCACGCCTGCGATGCCCTGCCATGCACCGACTTTGCTCTCCACGACGCTCCTGCTACGTCTTGATCCCGTTTTCCTTCTTGACTCGCTTGATGAGGCGATCAATAGGACCGACGATCTCAATCAGCATGGCGTGCCGCCTCTTGTAGCTCTCCAGCTCCTTCAAGGCGGTCTTCAGAAGCTGCTCACGAAGGACAGGATCGGCCTTCACTTCGAGCGTGTCACGATACCCGCCACGCTCGAACTTACGATCCTCATCCAAGCTCACGAAAGCGGGAATCACCTTCGGGCCAGAATCCTCAGGATTGAGGACTCGGCACCGAGCGATGATGTGACGAGCTTGGTCGATCCTGTATTTATGAGCGGCGATCGTGTCGTCCCACTCAAACATCGAGTGCATCGGATGCCTGACGTCGCTGGCAGCTTCTACAACCGCCTCCGCCTGCACCTGACGAGCTGGATCGTTGTCCCTGATCGCCGTAAGGCAAGCAAGGACCAGATCGTTTTTGTCATCCTTAGCCATGCTATGCAAGCTCCACGTCGAATTCGCCAAGGCCGATGCCCGCCGAGGATTTGGAGTCGTGTCGGCCTTCACCGACTCCTACTTGAAGACCAACGCGGTGCATCAAGTTGTAGACGTCCTGAGCATCGAACTGCTTCGAGTCATACGTCACACGAACAAGCGCGCTCCACTCTTTCCACTGTGGACGCGCACGAAGATCGACGACGCCGGTGGCGTTACGAACCGGCTTCACCGTGATCTCGTAGTCGCCGTTCAGCTTCACAAGCGGCGTTCCGTCTTCCACGTCCAGCCCATCGGCGCGAACGAAGATCGAGAGTTTTGCGAGAGTCATTTTGAAGCCAACCAACCGACACGCTGAGATCATCGCGTTTCGGAAGGCTGAACAAGGGATGCCGCTGCTGTTGTCAGGCATCTTGTAGCGAGCGCCTTCGCCGTCGTCGTCGAAATCGCGGGCCGTCCGGTTCTTCTTCGTCCGCGAAGTCGAGCCGGCCTTGTGACGCTCTTCGAGGATCGTGCGGGCCTTCTTGCTGAACTTGGCCTGCATGTAAGGCGTTCTTCCTCGAATCCTCAAGTGAAGCTCCTTGAGAACCAAAGGCTCGATCTTGATCTTCTCTTCCGTGAAGACCTCCTTCTTCGCCTTGGCCTTGACGGCCTCCTGCTCGACCGCCTTGAAGGCTTCGGTCACCTCCTTTCGCGGACGACCACGCGGCTTCTTGGTGACGCCGTTGCTCTGTGGTTCTTCCTCAAAGCCTTCCAACACAACTGACTTAGCCATGATCTACCTTCAATCTAAAGGTGAAGAAAATGGCATCCATGCCGAAACGCTCCTAATGCCTGCCTTGTAGTGCGCTGCCACTACTGGCCTAGCCATGCCTTGCCTGCCACGCGAAGTCCGCCCTATCCGTGCCTTCCGCGACGTGCCTGCCTTGCAGTGACCGACCTTGCGTTCCTTAGCGTGACGCGCCTCGCCTGCCTCGCCACGACATACCTCTCCAGGACCCGCCTAGTCATTCCTGCCTCGACTTGCCTTGCCTTGCCGACACAGCCTGTACGGGCCTGCCTAGCCCTGCGATGCCCCCGCTAGCATGACGAGCCGTGTCGGTCCATGCCTGCCGTGCGTTGACGTTCCAAGCGAACGCACCCACGACGGGCCTGCCGGTACACGCCCTGCGATGCCGTGACTATCCGGGCCGCGACCTGCCTGCCGAGCCTACCAAGGCTACCAAGCCAACGTAGAGATGCCTGCGATGGAAAGCCGCGCCGGGCCATCGCAGCCTAATCGAGCCTGCATCGCCGCTCCCTGCCCCGCCATCGTAGCGATGCCTGCCGAGCCACTCCCTGCCATCGTAGCCAGTCCTGCTACGAGATCGACGCGATTCGCCATTCAATCTCTTCAGGAAGAGCGAACGGGTCAACGCGAACAGGGGAGAGACGCTGAATCTCTTCGCCGCGAACGAACGCTTGAATGGCGCTCGCAGCCATGCAATACGTCTCGTATTGGCCAATTCCGCCGCCACGCTGGTCCCTGACGAGCCAGCGAGCCAGCTTCACGGCAGAGACATGGCTAGGATCGGTGGCCAACCCGGAGAACACGATCTTCACGAACTGTTCGAGCTTCTCGTGATCGACGTGGTAGTACGCTCTGCCGACAGCCGCCATCACGCCCTTCGTTGACAAGCCGGCGAGCGACTTGTTAAACGCCTTGAGCGTGAAATCAACGGAATCCTTGATGATCTCGTAAGCGTCGAAGATCGCGTCGTTGCTCACGGTCTTGTTGAAGTTCGTTCCGCCGAAAGCGATTCCACGAACGATCACAGGCCAACGAGTCGATACGTTCATGCCCATGATCGCCGCCGCGTCACGAATGTTGCGAGACGCCCCGGTGTCGGTCTTTGGCTTCGCTTCCTCGGAGAAGCTTGGCGGCATGAAGAAGATCAAGGTCTTGAAGTCAACCTCCGCCGTGAGAGCCGCCTGACAGCGATTATGGCCGTCGTACATCTCCCACTTGCCCTTGTCCAAGTTGTAGGAGAAGGCCAAGCCCTGATGCGTCTGCGGCCAACGATCGTGCTTCATGTCGCTGGCGTAGATCGAGACCCTTCGATCCTTCTTGTTTCGGTTGTTCTCGATGTGGTGGTTCTCGATGATCTCCAGGGCGTTGTCTGGAATGACCGTCGCCGCCACCGCCAGGATTCCGCGACCAATGTGGACAGGGTTGGCCCATCCCATGAAGTCGCAGAACTTGTCTGCGAATGCCTTGTACTCCGAGAACGTGAGAGACGTTCTGGGCTGGATGTCTCCAACGCCATTGTCCTCGGGAACGACAGGCCCGATGGGTTCGTAGCGTTCCTCAGATTGCTTCTTCAGTGCTGTGGCAGCGACAGGTCGCTGACGCCTTGTGCGTTTGCGGGCCATACCAATCTCCATTTGAACAAGTGACAGTAAAACGGCCCCGGCCATCCAGTCTCCCTCTAGGAGTCAGTCAGGGTCGTGAATAACGCTAGTTATTTGGCCTTCTTGCCAGAGAATCGTTCAAGAGCCATCTTAACGAGGCCACGCAGGCGATCGTTGTCGCCAGTCGTCACCAT
The DNA here is from genome assembly GCA_964570465.1 of uncultured Planctomycetales bacterium. Classification (GTDB taxonomy): domain Bacteria; phylum Planctomycetota; class UBA1135; order UBA1135; family CAZMYG01; genus CAZMYG01. The sequence goes on along the minus strand of CAZMYG010000001.1, from coordinate 47,196 downwards.
TTGCTGTCGCCAATAGCCTTCAGACTCTTCAAGCTCCAAGATGTTCTTGCAGCTTTTCAGCTCTTGCTGAAGTTCGGGCCATTTACTGAATGGCGGAGAATCAGGCCCATACCCAACCATGTAGCCGTCATGAGAGACTACATCGCTGGATGTATCGTGAGCGGCCCCGCTATCGCTCTTTGTTGACGATTTAGGAGGAGGAGTCGGACGAGGCTCCTCGACCACAGGGCCGCTCTTGTCAGTTTGTGGCTTAGCAAGCGTCTCGTTCAGCTCCGATCGCTTGACCTTCTTGCGAAGATCAGGAACTGGTCCGAGAGCTTCTTCGAGCGTGGACTCACCGTCTTTGATGGAAGTGGCGATACCACGCAAGATCACGATGTCGTCTCGGGTGACGTCGTCGATGCTCGCTCGCTCAATAGCTTGAAGCACCTGAGACTCAGTTGCCCCAAGCTTCAAGAAGTAGCCAAGACACTCATCTCGCACGAGAGCTAAAGGCTTGGCTTCTCCGCGTGCGGTAGCGATCGTCGCGTCATACACTGGCTTGACGATGCTCATCGGAATGACCTTGAAGATGGCATTCCTCATGGCGATGCTGCAAGCGGCGTTTCCCGTAACGACAATCATGTCGTCGTTGTATCGAGTGCCGTCAGAGTAAGTGATCCTTCGTCGAATCTCGAACGTAGCGGAGTTATTCTTTTCAAGGTCAAAGCAGAACCCCTGGGCGGTAATGAACTTGTCATCGACTGCGCTGACCCTAGCACCAAAGCGGAGGTTTCCCCACGCATAGCCGACGATCTCAGCGAATCTAGCTGACGGCCCCTGAATCGTCTTGCTGCCTCTCTTCAGGACGTAAAAGCAGCTAGCCGCAGTCTCTTCATCCAGGCAGGACAAGTCTTGACATTCCTTCCTGCACTTGGAAATGACCCGTGGATAACGCTTGGCTGTCGCGATCTGCTTGTCGATCTCAGCCCCAGTTTGAGCAGCGATCAGCTCACCAGCAGAGACAATCAACTCGCCGTCTTCGACCACTTCCGTTTCGTGAACTTCAGCCATTCTTCCAATCCTGTTCGTGCTTATGCCAGCCAGGCCGGCTTAGTGTGATAATCTCGTCGTCTTCAGGCGGTGACCACACGTCATCGACATGGCACCGCTTCAAATCCTCAAGTGCTTTGCGAACCTCAACCTCGCCTTGAATCAGAAACTCTTCGTCGAGATCGTAGAATCTGACCCGATACGGAGGATACTTCTCCAAGGCGCAGAATACGAACGGCATGACCTTGCCAGTAAGCTGGAAGGCAGCTTCACGATAAAACGCCGCTTGCCTGAAGTAGCCGAGCTGTGCAACTGAATCAGCGAACTCACGAGCAGTTGTCGCGTTTGTGCTTTTCAAATCGACGATAATCTCGCCTGCGATATGAAGCCTGTCTAGCCTGCTCCTGAGCAAAAGTCCAGTACGGGCATCAATCCAGCGGATATTTGCCTCGACATGCTCGGCGTCTGTTAGAAGCCATGCCTTCGGGTGCTTCAAGGCGTTATCGTAAAGCGAATCGACCGCCTCGAACTCGTCCTCGCTTAGAATCGTGTGATCTGGGTACTGCTCGATGTAACGGTAGTACGTGTTCCCACGCCGGTGGCCCTTAGCGCTGAGAACCTCTGGCGGGATACGCAAGATGCGAGCGTCTTCGAGCGTGCCAGGCGGCATAACCCGATGAAGCATTGAGCCGAACCGCATGTCTTTGGTCGGCGGAGGAGCATCCCAATCCTTCAAGATGTGCCGATGTAAATACAGGAGCGGGCTTTCCGAGAAGGTAGTGAGCTGAGAGTTACTCACGCCGGGACTAGCGTGATATTCGGCTTCGGAAGCAGAAAAGATTTCAACCATTGACGTGCATTTCCTGCCTTGCCTACCCGGCCGTGACATGCGCCCCCTGCGTTGCCTGCCTTGCCAAGCACAGCCGATCGGCGACGATCCAAGCCAACCCTACCTGCCATGAACAGCCAATGCTGACGTTGTCGGGTCGATCCTATCCGCGCCTGCCTGACCATGCCGCGACCGTACAGGACTAGCCCTGCGCGACGTGACGTTCCTAGCCTGCCGTTCTCGCTCGACTACCCTCTCGGAATACGCCCAGCTTTACGATCGGCGTTCTCTTTGACCAAGAACTTAAGAGTATCCATCGAGTCGTCGAAGCTTTGGCCAGGTAGCCTTGTCTCAGGGACTCCGATATTCTCGATGGCTTCGACGATCGCCCTGGCAACATGGCCAGGGAACACGCCGATTGTGTTCTTGCCTTCTTCGGAAAGATAGAAGATCGCGGCCATGTCGTACTTAAGAAGCTCAACGATTTTCTCTTTGTCCATGACAGTTCTCCAGGGTTAAATGCGATCGGGGAGAATCGAACTCCCATCCTCAGTTTGGAAGACTGTAGCTTTCCCATTAAGCTACGACCGCGTATGTCGTTCGAGATTATTGCCTGCCTTGTCGGTCCAGGCCCAATTAGCGCTGACTGGTCCAGCCTGGGTTGGCGATCTCGAACGACATTGGATTTCTAGAGCCGAATCAGCTCGATCTCTTTCATCTCTGCGATCGACAGCCGGTAGTCGTTGCCGGTGACGCTCTCGGACAAGAGCCGGAACGAGCCAGCCTTGGCTTTGTGCGTCTTGATGTCGCGCTCCATTTCCTCGATCGGAGCGGTCGGGTCGAAGTTGTATTGAGTTTTGTTCGAGAAGGTGGGGGCCGGTGCCTTTCCTTCAACGGCCTTCGTGATCGCTTCCTTCAGGGCCGGAAGATGATCTTCTTTCTCCTTAGCTCGCTGTTCGTGATAGTCAGCGCGCTCAGCCAGCATCTTGGCCATGCGAGATGACGGGATCACAAACTCCAAATGGGTTCTCTCGGCGTACATGACAATCTCCAGTGGTGAAACGACAAACAGTGCTGGTGCCAGGACTTGAACCTGGTTACGCCATCCGCCTGACAGATGTACGTCTATTTGCTCGGTCGCCGAAGCGAGTGCCTGATTTTAAGTCAGGGTCGTCCAGGCATCTTCCGATCAGCGTGTTCCCGCCACGCCGCACCAGCATCAGAAACTACGGTCGATCGTCCGGTTTGATGGCGTGAAGCTGAGAAGCCAAGTTCGTCACCTGCTCAGTGACATACGACCAGTTTCGATAGACTTCTTCTACCTCCTTGTATCGCTCATTAAGCTCCCTAAAGGCCGGGATAGTTCCCTCCCATGCCTTCATCTTCGGGTTGTAGTCGAAGGCATGAGAGCAATCGAATCCAAACCAGAAAACGTCGTCAGGCTCGCCAGGCCCAGGGACGTGACAGATGCCATCTGACTCATCCTCAGAGTGAGCGCACATGCCAGCGAACGTCAGCCCGCCATGAACGTCGATGTCGAGTCCGTCTTCGTAGAAGTCGTCGTAACCACGTCCGTAATACGGGTGGTTCTTGAACACGCCTACGTACCCACAAAGAGATCCAGTGATGCCGTGGCTCCTGACGATCAAGCACGGCAAGCCAGTCTCTTGATCTCGCCACTGCATCTTGTCCGGCTCTTGGAGCCACGGACCATCGCCCCACGACGACTTGTCGATCGTGTGATAAACCTTCGTTTCCATTTTCTTCTCCGGGTACTAAATACAGCTCTGCCGGGGGATTTGAACCCTCTGATCGGCTCTGTGTGAAAGAGTCCGATGTTTATTGCCTTTTAGGACAGTCACTTGACGTCAATGGATCGCGGCGTCCTATTGCAAAAGACTCCTCGGCCCTCTTTTCGGAAGACCTGACCAATGAGGACAAGATTATTCTGTCCAGCCACAGCAAGGTAACTTCACACGTTAAACCTCTGTGATTAGCTCACCACGTTCCCACCGTAGTGCGGCAGCTCCCAGTGGCAAAGCCACCGGCAAATTAGTTACGCTCGCCGTCGTACATGTTCTTCAATCTGATGGCGACATCAAGGGCGTCTAGCGGCGACCTGTCCTCGACTTCAGGAGCGCCCCTTGACGCTGCATGTTCGATCGTTGGATTCGGTTGATTGCAAGGCATCTTGTCGAAGTGGTCGATCACCATGCCGATGACCAGTGCTGACATATCACGACAGATCAAGAGCTGGCCACGCTTTGGATTGCTTGGGTGTGGTCGAATGACGATCGTGTTGCCTTCTTCAATCACTCTACAAATCTGCTCATTGGAAATCATCAGGGCCTCCCATCGTTTGGATCGTCGAAAGAAATGTGATAAACATACTCTGGGTCGCGTCCTTTCTTGCTCACCACGACCCACTCTGTTCCTTCAATTGATTTTTCAATGTCAACGAAACAGAGACAGTTCGTATCACTTATAAATTCGCCTTTATAATAGTTCCCGTATATGTCAGCGAGTTTTTCGACTTTAAGAGCATTCTTCAAGTCAGAGATCTTTGTGATTTCACATTTGTCGGCATACACTATTTTGCACATAGCAGCGGTGAAGGGAGTCGAACCCTTTTGATCCTGAATTGAAAGTCAGTTGCCGTCCTCACGGCGTCACCGCCGACCAGACTAGGTAGCTAGCCAATCGCACACTCGGTCCCGGCGTTCCATCAAGTTGGCGAAAAGCCAATGCTTGACGATCTTGGCGCATAGCTTGTCGGGATTAACCAACTTGCTTTGCGCACCCTCGACCGACTTGTAAGGTCGCTGTCGAGCGAACGCTAGGGCGAGCTGAGCGTATCTCGCCTCTTCTCGCAGATGGTAGCGGCGATGGTTGTCCATCCTTTGCCGATAGATCGGGCCGCACCGCTTAGACTCGGACCTGATGAGCTTCGCTTCATGCGCCAACGACTTGACGTTGACCCTGAGCGAATGTATTGCGGCTATCCGCTGATCGTACTGGTACTGCTTCTCGTGCATGGTAGTCTCCTGTTGAACTGGTTGTGGAACAGCTTCAGCAGGAGCTTCTACGGAGGTCTGCATTCACGTCATGATTCTACTCCTTGTAATAGTTGTGGAAGATCGTATCAAACGCACGCCACCTCTCACAGCATTCGCAGCCCATCTGGTAGACGGCGCAGCGAGGGCCGTAGTGTTCCTTGATGAACGCCGAGAGCAGGCTCTTCAGCGGGGCCATCTCACGATCGAGTTCTTTGGCTAGAACTTCGTCAGGGGTGTAGTCAGACAATTGATCTTACCCTCGACTCTTTGGTGTCGGAGCAGAACTTGAAGGCAGACGCTTCGTCTTGGTGTTGCTTCGCATAGCTGAATGCGCTTACGTCACGATATGACATGACATGCGACGACAGGTTGTTGTACATGAACTGAGCGCGATCACGCTGGAGCGTAAGCTGGTTGATCGTCTTGTTCGTCTCAGAGCCATGTGCGTATCTGACGACCTCCTGCTCGCTGATCGACTTCTGCAAGTCTTTGCACCTATCAAAAAACCGAGCAGTCTCCTTGCACTGCTCTCGATGCGACTCCTGCCAGTCCTTCAGCTCGGCCTTCAGCTTGGCGATCTCGTTGTTTTTTGCGGCAATCAAGACATCGCCTGACGAGATGGCTTTTGTGGCCTTTGCCAGCGACATGTAGTGAGCTGCCATGATCTCAAGAGACTCTTTTACGAGCTTCTTGTATTGACGCTCCTTGCCGGTAATCAGGTGAACGGCTTCTAGAGTAAGCATTCCACAGAAGCTGCCGGCTATAAAAGCCGTTGCGATTCCAGCAGCGATCGTCTCCAATGACACGTTCATTTTAGAATTCCAGCCTCTTCAGCTTGAAGTTGTTTCTCTCGACCGTAGTAACCCTGACAACGAGCAGTGTTCCAGTAGCGAAGGCCAGCGTCTTTCCTGGACGCCTTAAACTGAGGCTCGTAGTAGAACAGTCCATCTCTTAGGCACATCGACTTCTCGATGATGTCAGAGATGTCACACCACGCCTTACCTTCCTTGTCTCTCAGTCTGACGATCTCTTGAGCCACGGCCCTAACAGACAGGTCGTGGACGTAGAACCTCGACTTGAGCTTCTTCTTGCCTGGCCTGGCCTTCTTACGGCCTTCCTTGCGCTTGCCGAAGGTCTTCCTTCCACCTACTGGAAGGCCACGCTTGATCCTCCACTCCCTGGTGGCCTTGAGACGGGCGCTGAGTTGAGCGCTTTCTGCTTCAGCCATAGCGACCATGATCTTCAAGATCAGATCGCCCATTACGGTCCCACGGACGACCGTTAAGCCGCCCATGTTGACGATATGAAGCGTGATTCCATGCTTCGAGAGAATCTCATCTGAGATGATGTGGTCCTTCGATCGTCGCCAGATGCGGTCAAGCTTATCGACGATCAAGTGATCGCCGTCGTGCATGACGTTCAGCAGCCTGAGAGCCGCTGGGCGCTGAAAGAACGGCTTGGCGTAAGCGCTGACGGCATAGTCATCGCATTCGTAGCCGCCCCATTCAACGCCCTTTGGCTTGAGCTGGTACTCCCAATACCTCTTGGCTGACTCAATCTGACGATCAACTGAATCACAGAACTCGATATCTTCGTCGGACTTTTTGGCGTACTGCTTGTCGTGGCTGGCTCTTCCATAAACCCAAGCCAGAGGCGGTCTCTCGTACATTCCAACTAATCCTCGTAGGTTGGTATCTCCCCGTAGTGCATCTCAGGCACGCCCATCTGCTCACGAGACATGTTACCGATCCTGCGGAAAATCTCAGCGCCAGCAGAAGGATACGCTGCACAAAGCATGACGAACAGGTTGCCAGCAGACACGCCAACGATCTCGGGTGGCGGATTCCCGTTGGCACAAGCCTTGTGGAAGGACTTGGCCGCGACCTGGAACCTACGTTTGGCTAGCTCACCGCCAGGATAGTTCTCCTGGTCGGCCTCGAACATCTCATCGGCATGAGCTGCGGCTAGCTTGGTGGACTCAATCAGCGCATCACGATCGACCCCAGACCTCTCAAAGAAAGTGTCGATCGCCTCTTCCGCTTCTGTGGATGTGGCGAAGGGACCGAATCTAAGTTGATCGTATCTGGTGGCCCAGTCGTGATCGTGATTCTCAAAGTCGAAACCCGTCGGCCTGACTGTAGAGTACCACCCTTCGTTTGGCCCAGGCGTATTCCAGTACGCAAGGAACGTCGGCTCAGACATGGACTATTAACTCTCTATGGTTACTGGCTAGTAATTAGTAACCCTTGCAGAGAAAGGCCGGGTGGGGGAATCGAACCCCGGTACCTAGGATGGCTGCCTGCCTCACTCGGCATAATTGTCTCCGGCCTGGTTTCCGTGCGCTGTGTGACGAATAAACCAGAAATCCTCCAGGACTCTCACATGAACTGACCGTCACGCAGGCCACTACAGCCTACGCCGGTATGCTCGCACCATGAGTGAGCTTACGCTCGCCAGAGACAAATGGATCGCACCGGAATTGAACCGGACCTTTCGGCGTGGCGGGAGTTCACCCAGCCTAGTCCTGTTTACACAGAGACTCCACTACGATCCAAAAAATAGCCTGGTGGAGGAATGCAGACGCTTCGCAGCTCCTCACGCTACGACTCAGGCGGCTGCATCACCAGGCAGGCGTGGGGGCCGGAATCGAACCGGCGAAAATTGAGCTTATGGGACTCAATGGGCTGCCAACAGCCTCCCCACGCTAATCATCGACCAGAACTCTGCGACCACACTTAACCATGATGCAGTCGGCGTCACCGCCAAAGTGCTGCACCAAGTCGTAAGCTTCTTGGTCACATTCAAGCCAGCGCGTCTCCCACTTCCACTTGCCGGCTATACGGTAGATGAACTCGTAAAACTTCAAGAAAAACACCTCGCCCAGGAGAGCGTTGGAGTGTCATGGCCGTGGAGACTCGGCCCCGCTATCCTTTCGCCGCTGTCATTCGGCTAGGGCGGAGGTGGTAGGCGGAGTAACCGAGTCTATCGACGATCATCTTATTCGTCAAGTTTACTTCCGTGTTGAAACCACGATCGTGCTTCACCTGACCTGACCTTTTCGGTCATTTCTTTGGCTTCGTCGCCGTGCAGCATCTTGACGTGACACCAATCACGAGACATCAGCTCGATCATCAGCTTGGGATCGTTGCTTTCACACTTCAAGTCGATGAAGTCATCAACTTGCAGGTCTCCCCAGACCGGCCCAAATACATCACTAGCCTTATCGACAGTGTCGCGCACTTCAGCGATCACTTCGTCTTCAGATTTGGACCCAGGGGCCTTCATTGTCAGCCCGCTCTTCATGTCATCGGATTCGTGGTGCTTGTCGTCCACGTAGTGCCGAAATCTCATGGTGAACTCCCATTCACCATCAGGCTCGGGACGCGAAAGCTGGGACATGATATTCCCACCTTTCCAGCCCTTAAACCAGATAAACGATATGTAGCTCATAGCGTCTCCAAAAAGTGTATGCAGCCCGTGATGACCATGTCATAAGCAGGTTTGGTCTGGTCGATAACCGGAATCGCACCGGCACCTTCAGCTTGCGTGCTGGTATGCTACTGTTACACCATCTCAACCAGGTCCCAGCCTTCCACACGTCACCTCCGGGCATAACCAGGAGAGGACCGGTGGTCTTCAGCTACGCTTTGGGAGCTGAAGACCTAAGGTCAGAACCTGGTTATTCCAACCAGTCAACCCAAACGAACTCGGCGAAGCGCACGAGCGCATGATGGTCAACGACGCCCCGGAGGGACGTGCGGTCGGATTTGCGCGATTAGCTAGACATAGTCATCTCTGGGTCTGCTAGCGTTACGGTCGGTAATGTTCCAAAGTCAGCAGCCAGCTTCCTGGCCGACCACGACGGGTAATGAGGAGGCTTGCACTTGGACCACTCAGCCAAGCCTCTCGCCTGAGGATCATTCTTCTTGTGCAAGGCCGCTCGCAGACGGCGACGAGTCTTGCGAGTTGGGTGGACTCCGTTGTGATCGACGCCAACGCCCGTGATGATCCTTCGCCCCTGGCTAGCCGACTGGAAGTGAGTCTTGTTGTGATTCACCGGGAAGCCGTTCTCGATGCACAGCTTGGGAATCTTCTCCAGCAGATTGTCTCTGAACTCCAGCTCGTTGAAGCTGAAAGTCAGATCGTCGGCGTACCTAGTGTATTCAGCTCGCTTGTCGCAGTATTTAACGATCGAGTCGTCGATCGGCGAGAACGCGATATTCGCCAACACCGGAGAGCATGGAAGGCCCTGGCGAGCCGAGCCGTCCGGGAAGTATTCCTTCCAGTTGCTGATCCCGTGGAACAGCTTGCGATGCTCCTTCGAGCTAGCGCCGTGGTGAGTCACCTTCACCAGAGCCGCCACCGTGACATGCTCGAAGAAGTTCAACAAGTCGAACTGGAGCGTGTACCTGAAGCCGATGTGAGGCATGGCGTTGGTCACAGGTGACCGGCAAGGCATGAAGCCGTGGACTACCCTGTGCTTGTCGAGCATCATCGAGACACGAACGAAGCGATCGAGGTGCTTCTTCATGTCCTTCTTCAGCGAAGGCGTCGGTACATACACCAGCCGCACGCCGCCAGATTTCTTCGGAATCTTGATGATCTTCATGTTGGCTCGTCAGTCTCCTTAAATTGAGCGCCTTCAAGAGCAAACCACTTGTCGTTCACGTCATGAATGAGAAGCGTGCCTCGCTCATGGCTCCAAATGGCGTATGTCATAGCGATGTTGTTCTGAGCGGCCAGCTTCTGAGCAAGCCAATAGGCAGACACCACCTTTTCGTTGCCGTAGAACTGATCGTTGAGATCAACAGATGGCTTATTCATGGTCGTCCGTCATCTCCTTCGATCGCTATATCGACAGCAACTCTCTTGATTCGTTCGCCTTCTTCAGGGACGATCACGATACACGGCACAACAGTGCCTGTTGGTGAACACCAATGCTCTGCAAGCGCACGGCTGTTAAATACACAATCTAGTGAGCCATCTGGGTGTGTAGTCGCCCACCTAGTCTCTTGTATCATCTTGTTGCTGCCGATCGTCTTCTGGGCTTGGGTGCCAGTCGCTGTTATTACAGCGAGCGCATTACGTCCACCCGCTCGCTCCCCCAGGCGTTCAACAAGTGGGAACTGCGTAGTGGACGCCCTCTGCAAGGACGCTAGCAAGCCGCCATCATCGGCTCCTTTCGGGATACCAACGAAGCTCGGCCCATGAGCTTGTCCAGCATGAGACGCTCGGTGTCTTCAAGTGCTTTCGTGACCTCATCCACCTTGGCTCCAAGCAGCACCAGATTCGCCTCCAGCATCGCCCGTTGACGCTGAACCTTCTCGGTGCGCTTGACGAAGGTTTCGTTCTCCGAGTTCTCGCAAAGCTCTTCGACGCTCGCTCGAACCTCGTCGATCATCTCACGGAAGTGATCGGCCATTACCTCGGACACGCTAACCTCGGTCGAAGGATCGCCGAGATAGATCGTGTACCGCTTCAGCGTCCCGCCGACGTGCTTGAGCAGAGTTTCAACACGGTCGGACAGGTCTTTGTAGGCGTTGGGGACGAAGTACATGCCGCCACGGTCGATCATTCTCACAAGAAGACCTTCGTTGGACTTGAAAATCTTCTGCACCAGCGCCGTCACGTCTCCCTTGAGCCTCATGCTCTGGTGATTCTTCAGCATCTGCTCAGCCTCCGCCGCCAACTTGAAGGCGTCGAAGCTACTCATGTCAGGCGATCGTGACGAACACCGCACGTCGCCGCTCTCCTTGTTGACGCCCAGCTCGCACTCCTTGCTGTAGTTGAACTCGGCCATCCGGCTGTCCAAGTATTCCTTGGTGAACTGGAAGTAAACGTGAGTCTCGTCCTCACGAGTCTTCCTGATGACGCGCTCCTCGCTCAGCTCACGCGCCGCCCTGCTGAAGGCGTTGCGAGGAGCCATGTCCTTCACCATGTTCGGGTCGAAGCCGGCCAGAGCCATGCCGTCCCTCAATGTAGGAAGTGGTACGTTCTGAGGCGCTGTCCACGACACCGCCTGCCCAGTCTTAGCCGGGTCAAAAGTAACGCTCATGGAAATTCTCCCTTGCAGAGGAAAGAAACTGTACTGACACAAAAAAACCCCCAACCAGCCATGTGCAGGCCAGTTGGGGGTCAGTGGCCCCGGCGAGAAAGGAGGAGACTCGCCGGAACAGCGAAGGTGATGGCAACCCCTAGATCGAGAGTACCGTCTGAACGGCCTCTTCGGCAAGGGTCATGCTGTCAACCGTCCAGCATTGATCGCACAGCTTGGCCATGTCGCCTGGCTCAGCTCGCACGATGATGCCGTAAGCCTTGACTTGCTGCTCATGTTTCCACTTGGTGAACTTCGCCACGTAGGCAGGAGGAGCGCTCAAGCAGGCGTCAGTAATGAACACCACGTCGGTCTTGCCGACCGGCATACCGGCCTTGACGAACTCAGGCCAGTATTTATCCGGCATCTGAATCACGGGCACGTCCAGATCGGTGCCGCCGCTGTAGAAGTGTTCAAGCCAAGACATGAGCTTGGTGGAGTCCCACTTGTTCGGCGGCATGGCCAGTCTGGTGCCCTCAGAGCCTCCAGAGAATCCAACGAAGCCAGCCCAGCGCTTTTGGTGCTTGGCGATGCGGGCCATCGTCAGAGCGATCGCCTTAGCGGTGATGATCGGCTCGCCGCTCATGCTACCGCTCTCGTCAACCACCGTGATGATCGGACCCTTGCCGACGCGCTCGAAGCCCTTGTGCTTACGGCAGATCATCTGACCTTCAGCCATCCGCCGCATAGCGTCCAGTTGGATCGGCTCGACGCCAGACATGAGCATCGACATTTCTTGCATGACGGCTCGTGGAATCTCATCCGCCATCTCAATGCCGACGATCTCGTCAACGCCGTGCGTGACCTTCATCCTCTGAGCGCCAGCAGCGAAACGCCACATCCGACCGGCACGCTCGAAGATGCTGCTCAGCAAGTTGCTGTTCTTGACCTTGCCAAACGCCTTCTTGAGCGCCTCCTTGTCGATGCGACCGTCGCCGCCAGGGCCATCGCCGCCCATCCCCAAGCCCTCGCAGGCGTCGGTGACGGCCTTGGCAGTCGCAGCAGCTCCAGACAGAGCTTCCCGAATACCACGAATCTTGCCCATCTCGCCTTCGATGCCTGGCTCCTTGCCTTCCGCCTTGTTCTTCTTGTACTCCTCGTAATACAAGGTGTACGCACGGCAGACCGACTGGGACGACATCTCCGAGACGAACTGGTCCAAGCACGTCTGAGCGTGCAAGGTCTTGTAGTCGTTCGTCTCCATCATCGACTTGAACCAATCCTGCCGAACCTTGATCTCCTCCTTCTCGACGTTCTCCGTGAGAACGGGGATCGGCTCGTACAGAGCGGCATGACAGTCGGCGGCTACGTTGGGATCGTGCTGGATGCCTTTGGACTTGGATTCCTTGTCGCGGTCCCACTCCCAAGCAAGTTCGCGACCACGACGCTCGCCGAACAGATCAACTTCGAGGGCCGTCTTGACCTCACGATCTTTCTGGCCCCACGCCCAACTATTCCACCAGCCACGGCTGCTGCCGCCGTACTCGTAGTAGTTGTCGTAACCGTAGTAGTCGCCGCCTCCATAGCGGAAGCTGCGCCGACGCCGGCTGCTAACCGGCTTCTCGTCAATCAGTCGGTCGAGTCCATCGTCGTCGAAGGACTCATAATCAATTGGCATGACAGTCTCCTATTGCAGAGGTTAAGGTCTTCCGTCATCAAGACAGAATCCGTCGATCATGTTGTAAACGTCTTCAACTTGAGCATTTGGCGGAACGTCTCTCCACTCATTCAGTTCACCTGACACGAGAACTTGAGGGCTTGTTCGAGTGAACCAGCCGTTTTCGCGCCACCAGGACAACAAAGTGCCGACCTCGCTTTCAGTAATAGGCTCCCGAATGGTTAGTTCAGTCCCGTCAAACTTAGAAGGAAACCTGAGTATGTAGTACATCATGGCCTCCCATCCTCAACTACTAACATGCTGTCGTAAAGCTCTTCAACGTCAGCTAGTGTCGCGCCTCTGGGTATCTCAGCAAGCTGACCATCGACTTCAAGCATCGGCATGATGTAAACAAACCAGCCGTAATCATTCCATGCAGCGAGGTGATCTTTAAGCTCGTTAGCGTGCCAGTCACGGCGCACGTTGTATTCTGTGCCGTAGTACTGGGACGGAAACAGGACAGTGTATATTCTGCTACTCATAAGAGATCGAATCTTTGATGATCTGATTCATGCCGCCACAGCACTCCTCGCACTTGACTGGACAGCCGATCGACTGCCAGTCTCTGTAGCTCTTCTTGTGTGACCAGCATTCCTCTCCGCAGGTGTCGCACTTGATCGTCCTGTACTCGCTAGCCTCACCGTAAGGAGAGCCGGAAGAGACTCTCCTGACGACATAGGACATGCCGTCCTCCTTGTCGGCAGCCTCAGCGAATTCGTCGATCGTGAGAATCTTGACCCTGCCGATCGCTAGCAGCATAAGAGCGGTCGGATCGTCCTTAGACCACTCATCGAACTGCTCTTGCGTTACGTGGATCATCATGGCCTCCCGTCATCTATGTTCATGACTTCATCAATTAGCGAACCAGCATGTTCCGGCAGAGTGTCAGGTCCAAGGTAAAGCTTGAAGCCTCCAAACTCAACGTAAGGCATGTCGATGGCGAACCAGCGATTCGGCTGTGGAGAGCTATTCCTCCAGCTTGAGATAAGCTCTGCGAGCCTTGCCTCATCGACAGCTCCGTAATCGTAATAGCCACGCTCAGCGCTGCTGTACCTCATTGGTGATTTAAGAGTCACGCGCATCACGGCCTCCCATCATTGCAGGTCTCGTATCCAAGAAGATCGTCTCGCATCTCGGCAAGCTCGACAGCAGTGTCGAGATACGGATTGGAGAGGTTGAGGGTGCGCTCGATAAAATCTTGATGTATATAGTTTTTCTCGTAATGTATAGAGACCCTGACGGTGCGACCGCACTCAGGAGCAGCTTTTATTGTGTCAAGAATTGCCACAGTTTGGTCTATGGTTGAGTGGCTGACATCGTCTGGTCTGCCTTGATATGTGTATGAAACACAGTATTTGAGACTGCGTTGAATTTCCATGCTGATCTCCACATTGGCCTTGAGCGCGCTGCCCTGCTGAGTGGTGAGTTCAGCAGAGCAGCCCTAGCAGCCCTCCCGGTAAGCCGGGAATCGCTATTCTTCTTCGCTATCTTCGTCTCTCGCCTCGGCCTCGTCGTTTCGGCCAGAGGCGTATCCGCAAGCGAAAGACAAGACAGAGCTTACGATCTGCCTTAAGTCAACTTCGACCTTGATCCTCTTAACACCCGGCCTGATCTCTTCGATCGTGACACCAGAGTTGGTGCCTTCAGGCGTGTTCTCGGCGATCTCCTTCAGGAACTCGGCGCTGAGCATCTCCATCGCATACTCTTTGACGGCTCGGCAGATGATGCGAGGGTTGTTCTCGTTGCCATCGCACACGCCCAAGTAGTGCGTGTAGATGACATCGTCGATCAGATTCTCGGTCACCCAAGCCTCTAAATGCTCCTTGGACCTAAAGCCATCTTCAGGAGCGTAGATGTCGATGATATTGCCGTTACCGCCGTACAGTCTGCCGACAGGCTTGTTCATAGCCGTAGCCCTTCGGTGGTGATTAGAGGACGCCGCTGGTCAGCTTGCTGGCCAAGGCGAGCCGCTGCTTGTCGATGTACTCGACAAGCTCCTTGCCCCGCTTGTCCGACTTCTTGGCAAGCTCGCTGGCCTTCTTCTTCGAGGACTCCAGCTTCTTCAGCGCCGTAGCCGCCGAGGGCAAGTCCTTGAAGCCGTTCTTCAGCACGTCGTCGATCTCGACGAACAAGCTGCTGATCTCATGGCCAACCGGATTGGCGAGCGGCATGATGATGCCGTGCGCCTTCTTGGCGTGTTCATTGGGGTCTTCCCAAAGAATGTCCACGAGCGGTTCGAGATGAGTAACGCCGACCTCATCGGCACCGTCGAGCCACGCCGCAGCACGGCAGACCTTGACGCTCTTGCGGATACGACGATCGCCGACCTTGATCCCGTCGTTCTCCAGCTTCTGAAGGATCGTCATGAAGACCTCCTTCGTCTCGTCGCTCACGGGGAGAACAGCAGCTTCAGCAGCCGCCTGGTCGATGTCGGCCAAGGTGGCGATCTTCGCCATCTTCTCCGGCAAGGTGTCGAAGGCCAAACGCGCCCTGCCGATGTGCGACACATGCTTCACCGTCTTCCTGATGAGGAAGCGGTCGAAGATCGCGTGCCACTCCTGGAAGCCCTCGCCGATGGGCCAGTCGTTGCCGCCGACGACCGCCGTGCGAAGCGGAATCTCGATCTTCTTCCCCATGTCGATCAGCTCCCGCTCGTTCATCGCTCTCAAGAGGATGTTGGCGGCGAAGCTGCTGGCCCTGGGGAACTCGTCGAGGAACACGAAGTGCGCGGTCGGCAATTGGTTGGCCATCATCCGCTGCCACTTCTGGTGCTTCTGCACGGCCTCCATGTCGATGAAGCCCAGCAGCTCGCTGCGATCGGTGTCCTTCATCATCAGGTACTCGAACACCTCGGCCCCGTCGATGGAATCGCAGGCGTTCCGCAACAGCAAGGACTTGGCGGTTCCAGGAGGGCCGCAAAGCCAAACGTGTTCCTGGGCGATCATGCCCAAGATGACGCAGCTCACCTCAGCGTTGCGCTCGACGAACGCCCCGCAGAGCTGATCCTGCATGTCCTGGACCTTCTTCAAAACAGTGCTACTCACTAGCGGTTCTCCTTAGCAGAGGGTTAAAGACTAGCCTTCTCTTCGCCTTCGTTGGCGTGAGCAGGCAACTCGAACGACTTGAACGTGTAATGAGTCGGGGTAAGACCTCGTTCGATTCGGTCTATCTCGATCTTCAGGCGATCACAAAGGACCAGATCGTCCTTCTTGCAGTTCTCACGGATCATGCGCCTGGCTTGATTCCAAGAGACACATGTGCCAATAAGTAGCCAGTGACCAGACGGGTTATCACCGTCAACATCCCAGCGGAAGACGAGCCACCTGGCTTTCGTGTACTCGTCCACCCTGTCTCGCCAATACTCAGCCCGATACCAAGGACGCTGCTTGCAGTCCATTCGTAAGGACATGAGCGATTCGCGACCGAAGGGATATCGCGTTTCGCGGAACCTGAGAGCTTTCATTTCAGTTCACTTCAATCATTTCAATCATTTCAATCATTTTTAACGGTGCCTCCTTGGATCGGTGGTGTATTTACAAAACTGCCGTTCTCCGCCTCGCTGTAGTTACAGCGAAAATTTCGGCCGCCGCGAAACCGCCGCGCCGCGCCGCGCCCCGCCAAAAATTTTTTCCGGCTTATGCGCGCAGAGTATCCCCCATGTTCAGCTACCTGCTGACAGGACGTGGTAATCGTGCTAGTGGCCGAAAAAATAGCGGTGGCCTACGTCATGCAAGCCACCGCCATTCGGTCACGATCACAGTTAGAGCGATTACACCCTAGCTACCGGCGTAATCTTCGATCCACTCAGCGACAGCCTCTCGCAAGGCTCGTTTTGTGGCGTCTCGCTCTTTCCAGTAAATCCGCAGGTCGCCGATCAGCCTTTCGACCGTTCGCAAACTGCATTTCAGATAAGCCGCCATTTCGGCGTTTTGAAGCGACCCACTACGCGCCTTCGCACGCGGGCCGATTGCCGCACGCACGATCGCGCACATATTGTCGTTCGCGCCGATCAGAAAAGCGATGTCTCGCAAACGATCGGGCAAGCGACTAACCAAGAAACTCAATCCGCTCATGTCTTGCGTGTCCCACGGCGGGGTCACAGCCTCGATGGGAGCCGGATAGAATCCAAGGTCAACGTCCTCACGCTTAATCTTTGGGTCGAGAGCGTCAACATATCCGCCTTGACGTGTTGATGCGAACTCACGGCCCATCAGCGCACGCCTGACAGACGCATTGGCTGCGATACGAGCCACGTCCTCAACGGTCGTCTCCTTAATCTCGTCTTTGTAGACGTAAGGCTTGCCGACCTTGTTGAAGAACTTCTGAAACACCACCCAAGACTCAGCCAACGCATTGGACATGATGTCTTCACGGCGGTATTCAGGAGCCGTCCTTAGTCGTTGCTTGATGCGCCAACGAATAAGCGGGTACAGTTCGCTGTACCACTCCCTGCAAGTCACCGGCACCGGCTTCGGTACTGGCGGAGCAGGTTGGCGTTTCACCTTTGGCGCACCACGCTTCCGTTTGCGCAGCTTAGCCATGAGATACGCCAGCATGTCTGGGAAGCAGTCCTTCGCTTCGTGATCTCCTTGACACTTTGAACATGGCTGTCTGACAACATAGCCAGCCAGTTGCGTCGTACTCCACGTTAGAATTCTGTGTTGTCCCAACGTGAGATCAACGTCGCGGTCACTCATCCTATATGACAGTCCTCCATGTATCTCACGATCAGCCAGAGAGTCACCAGCTCTCTGTTTCCACCCCAGCGACTATGGACGCTGTGAGATATGGGGCTGCCCACGGTATCAGTGGGCGTCCGGTTTACTTACGCTTGATGGCGTGATAGGCGATCCAGCACGCGGCTTGGATGATTAGGCCCATGACTACGCCAGTGAGCCATGCGTCGAGCCAGGGATTCACGCCGCCTCCCAGTCGTCATCGTGGATGAGCCGCATGTCGTGCTTGGCTCCACCCAGCACGTAAGCCTTGAGCGTCTGCCGCCACTTGTCGCGGTTACGCTCCTTGCGAGCCAGAGCCATCGCCTCCTTCTTAGTCTCGCACGGCCCAGACTTCAAGAACCCTTGATCGTAGGCCCACAGCACGCTCCATCGCGCCGCGTATCGAACTCGACTCTTACGCTTAACAGCAGGCATGACAGCTACTCCTTGTCGTTAAAGTTGGTTCCGAGGATGCTCTTCACCTGCGCGCTCGACACAGCACGCAGCCATTCGCTGTGAATATCAGCTCGCTTGCTCTGAAGCTTGATCTGCTTCTGTAGGCTCATCGCAATCAATCCGAGGAGGAGGATCGTGATCGAGTTGAGCAAGTTGACGACGTACAAGAGCGTCATCGCTTGGCTCCCTTCTTGGCTGGACGCTTGGCGGGCTTGCGACCACGAAGCTCGTTCACCATATCAGCAACCACGCGAATCTTTGACTCGTAATCGGATTGCATTCGAGTCATCCGATCCTGCATCCCCCTGAACATCTGATCGCGAAGGTCGATGGAAACGTCGATGCGTCCTTTTAGCACGTCAGCATTGTGCTTCACCTCAACCAGTTGATCTGAAAGCTTGTCAACCACGCCATCAACGAAGCTAATGGTCGCCATCTCCTTGCATAACTTGGACGCCGACGCTCGATGCGTGCTGTCGTTGGTCTCCAACTGCTCGACTTTGTTGGTCAAGCCGAGTATCTGAGACGCCAGACGCTCGTGGCCTTCCACTAAGCTGCTGGCACCCAGATTCTTGAACTTGCCAACAGCATCTTCGAGGTTGTGGATGGCCTCGTAGATTTCCTTGTGGTGACGATCGACAACGTCGAGACGCGAACCATACGTCGTGATCGTCTGGGCGAGCTGTTCACCGATGGCATTGATTTGCTCTTCCAGCGTGGCCTTGGCCTTCTCAGGCTCCTTTGGAACGTACCAATGGCTGATCGTTCTCTCGTTGCCGAGTGGACCCTTCTCCTTGACGGTGCATGTCCTGGACTCTTTGTCCGTCTCGACGATCAACTTCCATCCATCAGGAGTCTCCACGATGAGATGATCGCCAAGCTCCATCTTCGCGTCAGTCTGCCCGCGATAGGCAGGCTTGACCGCGTCCTCGTAGGCGACCCACTCCGATTGAGGGCTAGCTGGATTGTGCTTTTCCTTGCACAGGTCTGAGTAGATGTATGCGTCGGCAGCATCATCAACCCAGTGGTCGCTTCCACCCCTCCAGCCACGGTAGCGGCCGGTAACTTTGTCCCGCATCAGCCATCGCTTATTAGCCATGACAGAACTCCCATGCTGGCGGGTTGTTATGTGATGAGCGATACGCCAGCGTAGTATCACCCAGGCTGTACATACACCAGTGCGCAGCATCAGCCATCCGGGATGAGCGGGTGCATATAGCACCACCCAACCAGGCTGGCGTGTTGCGCGTTACGTTATGCGTTACGTCACGGTAACGTCACCCGTTACGTAACACGTTATGGCTACCGGCTGTCGCTCCGTCGAGCGTCTTACCCTACAACCACCACCGTAGCCAACGAGTAGGATTGCCCGTTGTTTAGCCTGCCGGGCCAGCAGGTGGGAGTACGCTAGCTCCTGATCTTGCGGCGGTGACGAGCAGCAAGACGCCGACGCTGACGCTTGGTCAGCTTGTCCCGACGATCGACATGCGTGTTGGCCAGCATGTAGTGGATCGCAGCATCCAGATCGTTCTCACGATCACCGTCCACCACGATCACGTCAACCCGTGCATTACGCACCTCAGACTCACTAACGAACACCATACCATGTTCCTTGCAGAGAACACTTGCCAGCTTAGCCGTGCTGGCGTGACGGTGAGATACAAACCATTGCGTCCCATACACTTGCGTGTTTCGACTGATCGCCACCAGTCTCATCAGTGGGTTGTTGTCGGATCTATCATGCAAGTTGCCGGCTGGCGGGTTGTGATCGCACACGCGAACTCCCGCCCTGCATCGCCACGCCACACGCCATACTGGGCGTATAGCTCCACTACCACCCTGGTATATCTACCATCCGGGGCTAGCTTCCGGGGCTAGCTTCCGGCCGTTTCGCGCCGCCCACTGATCGGCCAAACAACCCCGGGAACGGCCCTAGCTTCGCGTTTTGGCGGGGTCTGGCGTTTCATGCGTGGTTTATCCCGGCTTGCGTTCCGATGCGTGTATTGGACCAAGACGCCGCGTCTGACCCACCTAACGCAAAAACCCCACTAGCAGCACCATTGCCACTAGCGGGGTATAGGTTGTTCGGTAGTCAGTAGCGGCGTGCTACTCGCCCGTCAGGGTGTATCCCGCCTCTTGCAGTTCGTCCTCGCTGTATCCCGCCTTGATGGCTTGGTCGATGGATACAAGCCCCTTCTCACGGGCTTGGGCCAACGTGGTGGGGACGCCCGCCGCCTTGGCCTCTTTGGAGTCCACCACCGTCATGAGGATATTCACCTGCACGGTGCGACCGAACGAGTCCAGCACCTTGCCGTTGGCGTGCCAGCCGACACTGCCGGTGCTGAAGTCCTTCCAGTCCGCAGTCTGCATCAACGCCTCGGCCCCTGCCGGGATGTTGCACTTCAGCAGGTGCTTGGGGCCAGCCTTGGCCTTGCCACCACCGCTTCGCTTCGGGGCCGACTCCGCCGCCTTGCTGACGAACGACAGAGCCATGACTTGCTTCAGTTCGTTGGCCAGCGTGCTGGACTTAGGCTCGTCACCCAACTGGCCGGTGGCGTGCAGGTGGTCGATGGACTTGAAGCACGCCTCCACAGTGGGCTTGTTCTCGACCGCCGCCAACGCCTCGATACGGGACAACACTTGAACTGACATGGTACTCACACTCCACACTACGACGCCCACCGCCGCCCGCCGACACTTGGGGGGGCCGAAAACGCGATCGGCGAACCGGGCAATCATCGCAAAAAAATTTTCCGGGGCAAGCCTTCGCGCGCGGGTGTGACAAAGGCCAAAAAAATTTTTCGCCGCCTATGGCAAACTGCCTGAAAAGCGAGCTTAAACCCTTGCCGCAAAACGCTTTAGCGTCGATTCCAGCCGCCTAAGTGTCCACCACCTGAACGAGCGCCCAGTTCGGCACGGAACTCGCTTCGCGCGCGGGGTTTATACCACGCCCCACACACGCCCACCCCACACCCACACACACCACGCCAGATGTGTAGTCAATGTGAGGACAGATGCGTGTGGAATCGGGCGTCTGACTGGGCTAGAGGGGGTATTTGCTAGTGCAATCCGGTGACGTAAGTACTGGCGGGGCAACGGCTTGCGTCTGGCGGCAGGGGGGTAAAAAGGGGACGGCGGGCAGGCCCCAACGGTCGGGCAATGATAGTAACCTTCCCCCTCGGGATTTTTTACTCAAAAACATTCGGCCCCTTCTATTGGGTGGTTTATGGTCTTCCATCGTTGTCGTTTTGGAGGTTTCTTTCTAGCCATTTATGCGCGGCCTTTTTGGTTTTGAATTCCTTTCGGGCTTCTACGACCCTGCCGCCAGATTCGTCGCCGTAGATATGTGCCGAGTATGTGTGTGAGTGGCTAACGAAGAGGATTGACCCAAGAACCGTTCCGTCTTCTGATCGGACTGCGTGGTAATAATCAAAATATGGGACGCCCATAAGAGCTTTCTTGAGCGGAGCGAAAGAAGAAGAGGCGCTAACCGGAAGTGGTTAGCTGCCCTGAATAAGCGGGTTTGATCGAAGCGGCGTTTAAGACGCTGAGCGCGCAAAGCCCCCCCACCCCACCCATGAGATTTCGGCTCTCATAACGACCCTGATCGTAACCAGGGTTCCCTCGCCGGGCGGTGCAGTTAGCCCTCCGCCTCAGTTGCACCTCCCTTGGAATCCATTAAGGCTCTTAACCTCCTCGGGTTTCAGGTGTCTGATTTGAGCTTCCAGCCATTTGCGTTCCTGAGTCGGTCGCATGATCGGCGGCTGGCACGGTCCGTTGGACTCTTCCTACTCGGAGTCCCTATAAGACGGGAAGATGGGGGATTTCCGTTACGGCATCGTTTCCATCGACCAATCCGGTGGTTCCATTATGGCAAGATCGAGGCTCAACTGCAACGACGACTACGATCGTCCCTTCCATCCAACGGGGGCAAGCCTGTTTCTGGCCTTTTTCCTTCGTCTACCGCCCTTTTTGGGGCTGGTGTTGGTGGTTGGTCTGAATGACTTGTGAAGTCTCCTTGCCCTGGCGATCATCCGATCGTTCACTTGCTTCAGATGCTCGACCTTACGATCACCATCAAACTCGATCGCCTTGTGACATCCGTGACAGATTGGCACCAAAGGCGTCAGGTTCTCGCCTAAAAGCACCGATCGCTCGTATGAAGAGTGGTGGAGAGTCTTGGCGTTACGCCTTAGGCAGATGCGGCACCTTACGGCGATCGTCTTGGAGAGCATCTTCCGCTTGATTTCGCGCCACAGATCGCTTTCCAAGTAGGCGTTGTAACTTGTGAATCCCATTTCCTTTAGGGTTTCGTTACGCTCAACGTATTCGATCGCGACTTTCATTTTTCAATCGTCCTTCCGAACGAAAGGCACCCGCTGAAGCATCTTGTCAGCGGTTTCCCAGCGGTTCTTGCTACGGGCGGTCCGCTCTCTTTCGAGTTCGACGCTCTTTTGGTGACGTTCGCGCTCGACTTCGACTTGTCGCTGTTGGTTTCTCAGCGAAGCCTGGTACATGAAGTAGCCCGATGGGCCGACTACTAGCCCTAAAGCGGCTACGATCAACACGCTCAAGTAGAACTGTCGCTTGGTCATTTGTGCCTTTCATGGCCTAATAGCCGACTGAGCAGTCCATCGGGCCTGCCCCGTGTTTCAAGTAGAAGACCTCGCCGCAGTTCGAGTGGATGATGCTCCCCCAGTGGAGGTCATGAGTCTTCAAGAGCATCCGGTCCAACTCACAGCGGTCCTCTTTCGTGTGGAATTCCACGTAGATGTACGGGATTTCTAGCAATCGAGGGCCTAATCGCTTCAAGATCGGCAATTCGTGGCCCTCGGTATCGAGCTTCAAGATGTCGATCTTTTTTGGGAGCGTCAAGGCGTCGATCGTGGGGACGATGATCTGCTTGTCGATCTTGCGCCGGAGGGTGGTTCCGAACGACGAGAACACGGAATCGTCTTCAAAGAGAGTCAAAAGACGGCCTCCAGCGCGATCTGAGATGGCGTCGTTGTACAAGACGACGTTCGGCAGCCGGTTTGCCTCTCGATACGTTCTCAGAGCTGGATTTGGCTCGTAAGAGTGGATCGTCGCGTGCGGGAAGGTGATCGCGAATCTGGCGGCGAAGGCTCCTACGTGCGCGCCAATATCAACGATCGTGTTGATATCGTGCATGAACGTGAAGACAGGGTACGCCTTGGAGTCTAAGACTTCGTAGACGATCGTTGACGAGAAGGCGGTGTCCGGGCAATGAACGTCTACCGTCTCGTCGTAGAGCGAGAATGTCAACTTCGCCATGAGCGTGGGGCCTTATTCGTTGAGGCGGTCTAGAAAGCGATAATACGCCTCTACTGTAGTGGCTCTGCCCCACGGCATCATGATCCACTCAAGATAAACGCGATTGCCGCTAGTAGATACACGACCCTCTTCAGCCCATTCTCGGACTGTATTGCGGCCAACTTTGTAGTTGACCGCCCTTCCTAGCTCTGAGAAGGCAAGAGGTAGCTCCACGGACGGGTCGATGGCCATTAGGGCTGTCACTTTTGACTCCTATTGGCTTTTTGCGGACTCTTTTAGTATCTCGCGACTCCGAAACTCTTGCAATACCTGAGTTTATGGACTTCTAATCATCAATAGCGATTGTCCGCGACTCATGGATGAACACGGATGGCAGCGGAACAAGAGCCGATGCTGGTCCCACCGGACCAGGCGGCAGCCTTAGATCAAGCGGAAGCAGGGATGCAGTCGGTTGGCGAGCATGGAGGCTCGCCGGCTGACACTTCTAATGCGCAGTCGCCGGCTAGCGGAGCCTCTCAGCCTGCTAAGGACGAGACTCCTGCAATGAGCCGCGTCGATATGGCGCGAGCGCTCAAGTTCTCGCTACCTGAAGACGCCACCGACGAGCAGGTCGATGCTGCGTTCACTGAATTGCAGCAGTATGCAAGCCTCGGTCGGCAGTTCAGACAGAATCCGCAGCAGTTCTCCGACTGGATCAAGGGAGGACAAGCTAGCGGTGAGCCAACCCAGCCAGCATCTCAGCCGGCTAAAGCCCCGGAGGGAGGTGATCCGTTCGCGTGGCCTGAGCTGGACCCACAACTCGCCAATCTGTGCATTATCGACCCGGAAACGGGTCTAGCGCGGGCCAGGCACGACGGGGTTCCGTCGCACATCGTAGCGCAAGTCAACAAATACCTGTACGAGCGAGAGCAGCTCAACGAGCAGTTCTCGAAGAATCCGGTCAAGTTTACCTACGAGCGGATTAAAGAGCCGCTCATCGCCCAGCTCCGAGAAGAGATCAGGCAAGAGCTGGCCAGTGATCGTCAAAGGGCGGAGCAGGAAGCCTTTCACGACGAGATTTCCAAGAAATACTACGCCTCGGACGACAAGGGCAACCTTCTCATGGACCCAAAGACGGGCGAGTTCGCCACGTCTGACTGGGGCCGGGCGTATATGACCGCGATTCACACGGCCGTTCAAATGGGCGCGACCAACGAGCTGCAAATGCAGAAGTGGGCCGCTCAACAGGCCGATATGCTTGCCAAACCGGCTGAGAAGAAGGCGGAAGCGCCCACAGCTCCAGTGAAGACGGCTGAGCAAGTGAGGAACGAAAAGAACGAGGCGTTCTTGGCGGGGATGAACCCGTCGTCTAGCGGATACGCCGCCAGCAATCCATCGGTAAACGAGCCGATCAACGGCATGAGCAGTGGCGACTTAGACAACTTCTTTGTCACCAAGGCTAGGGCAGCCGGTATCTACCAAGACGTTTTTGAATAACGGTTGACCACTCACAAGGGGCACAAACATGGCTAACGAATGGGTTGGCGTAATCCAGGCTAATGCGCCGGAGTTCGTCAAGGGTTATGAAGACCTGACGATCCGCAACCGCTACATCCTGATGCTGATGAAGCAGAAGGGGCGGTTTGAATACAACAAGGGCGGCTACGAGCTGAACTGGCAATTCCAGTTCGATGAGAACAACTTCTCGCCGTATGCGGACGGCGGAAACCTTGCCTTTGATCGTTCCGATCTCTGGCGTCGTCTGACGATCGACTACCGGGCCTATGTCGGTACCGATCTCATGACGGACCTGGAGAAGGAAAAGAACAAGGGCAACACCCAGCTCATCAACCGCTACAACGAGATCGGCAAGCAGTTGATGTCTGGTATCAGCAACCGTTTCGGCGGCGAGCTGTACAAGGACGGCAACGAAGCCGGTCGTGAGAACTGCATCCACGGCCTTGAGTCGTTCATGGGTAGCGGCACTACGGTGGCTGCTGACCGTATCGCCAAGCCAGACAACGACTACGCTGGTAAGGCTACGGACGTTGGCACCTTCGGCGGTGCTTGGTCCAACTCGCTCAGCACCTCTCCCAACGCCAACTTGGCCACCGACTGGCCGGATGGCTCTGGAGACGTGAAGTACGACTGCCTCTCGCCCAAGCTCGTCAACTGGTCCAGCACAAGCTGGGGAACCGGCGCTACGACTTGGGAAGACAACTGCCACCGCGTTCTCAGCCAAGGCCAAACCTGGCTCACGATGACCGGAGGCAAGGAGTCGCAGGTTGACTTGTTCGTCTGCGCTTCCAACCTCTTCCAGGGATACAAGAACTCTCTGGAGAACCTCCGCCGCGTGGTCGTCCCGCACAAGGGAGCTAACGACCTCGGCTTCGGAATGGCGATCAACCAAGACGGCATGGCTGTCATGCCGGACTACGACTGCCCGGTGAACGTGGGCTACTTCCTCAACGCCAGCCAAATGTACATCTGCTCGCAGAAGCCAGAGCTGTTCTGGACGAAGGGTCCAGACTGGGCCATCGAGCGCCTGAGCTGGCTGTGGGCCTGCGGCTTCTACGGGAACGCGAAGTTCAACACCAAGTTCTTTGGTAAGGTGAAAAACTACGCCTGATTAGGATTTTCCCTGATATGGGTAGAGGACGAGCTTCAACATTGCCGATCGTTCAGGGGCTGAAATACTGCCACCGTTGTTCGCATTGGAAGAAGCTCGACGATTACTACCCAGAGAAGCTAGGAAAGGGCGGGCTTCGTGCCTACTGCAAGAAGTGCGACCTGAAGCGAGTAAACGGCTCCGTCACGAACAACCTTAGTCGCGCACTTAGAAACCTGTGGATCGGTCACAAGACTGTCAACAGACGACTAACTAAGCGTCGTCAAGAGATGCGACAGGTCTCGTGTATTACTCACGAGTTCCTGGAGCTTTTGTGGGAAAAGCAGGGCGGCAGATGTGCCGTGACTCAGGTTCCGATGACTCATATCCAAGGAGAAGGGTATGGCGTCATGACGAACGTGACGATTGACAGGATCGACAACTCGATCGGCTACGTACCAGATAACGTTCGGCTTGTTTGTCGAGCTGTTAATTACATGAAAGCCAGCATGTCCGACGCTGAGATGGTTCAGTGGGCGGCGATGATTCTACGCGGGCCGATAGGTAACAAAGACATCTAACTAACCAAGGGAAATTTCAATGGCTGCGCATCATGAAGCCGGTGGAATTGTCGGTCGCGGAAAGACTTTCTACGGCGACCAGACGATCAACACCGCTGACTACGGAACGAGCGTCGGTCTAGAAGGTATCACGACTATCTTCGAGAACCGAGCGCCTGCTACCACGGCTGGTATGCAGACCAAGCGTGACAATCAAGACACTCACGCCGTTCTCGTGCGGAACGTCTCTGGCGTCACGCTGACTCCAGGTCGTATCGTCACTTTCCAGTCTGGTTACCGTAACCGTCGAGTTGACGGCTACACCCGCCTCGACTGGGCGCGTGGCGACGGCGTGGTGGACGATCATATCTCGGCCACGACCGGCGTTCCGAACGGCGACCTGTTTTGGTTGATCGTCGAAGGCCCGTGCCTTATGCGGACCGACTTGGCCGGTGGCGCTCTCAACGTCATCGCGGACGGTGATCGTCTGGCGGCTCTTACCGCTGCTACCAGCCAAGCCACTACGGCTGGCCGGGTCCAGACCTTCGCCGCTACGTCCAACTTGACGAACGCGGTTAGCGCCGCGCTGAACGTCGTTGGAGTGGCGATGAGCGCCATGACGACCGCTCAGACCAACAGCGCTGTCCTCGTGGACTGCCGCTTCCGCTAAGCGTCTTGTAGCGACACATCACCCCATAGGACATGTGCCCCCATGTCACAGCCTCAAGCGCAGCCACCGCTGCGCCTTAATGTCCTCGTAGTCTTCTTTGCCTACGGCGGTAACGGTGGAGTAGCCATGCAGCTACCAGCCATCGGCCAGTGGTGGGCAAGGACACTCCAGACGGCTCTTAACGATCCAAGGGTCGGAGAGATCAAGTGCTTTACCCTGTCTGATACCCCAATCACCATGACGCGGAACCGGGCCGTCAAAATGGCCCGAGACAACAATTTCCAAGTCTTGGTTATGGTGGACTCCGACAACGAACCTGATATCTACGCCGATAGCGGCGCTAAGCGGTTCTGGGATTCGTCATTTGATTTCGTCTACGAGCGATACAAGATCGGCCTGCCGACTGTGATCGCCGCTCCATACTGCGGACCTCCTCCACATCCAACCGAAGGAGGCATGGAGAACGTCTATGTCTTCCGGTGGGAGAACTCAGAGTCCACTGGAGACCACGACTGTGGCTACAAGCTGGTCGCCTACTCTCGTGGTGAAGCTTCTCAGCTAGCAGGGATTCATCCAGCAGGAGCGCTACCAACAGGGCTGATGATGTCCACCATCTCAGCTTTCAATCTCGTAAACCCAGACGGCAATCCAAAGCCATACTTCTACTACGAATTCGATGAGTGGCAGGCCACCAAATGCTCAACGGAAGACGTGACCGCCACCCGAGACATATCAATCGCCGCCAATCTCCTGCTGGGAGAAGAAGTCGTCTTCTGCAACTGGGATTGCTGGGCGGGACACCACAAACCGAAGTGTGTCGGCAAACCGGAAATACCAAGCTCTCATCGAGTTGGGAAGGGACTGGAGGCAAGTATCGCTTGGGGCCTGGACCCAGAGAAGAGGTTCAACTATTTGGCCCAGAACTTCCCTCACTTCCGGCCGAGAATGACGCCCAATCAGGCAATGGCTGTCCAAGCCAAATTGGCGAATACAACGACGGCGGCTACGCCGCAGGTTGAAGCGGAAAAACCGATCGTTCCTACTGAGTTCGGGACGGTCATCCTCAACGGTAGCAAGGTGTGGGTTGGCAACGGCGCGCCAGATGAGGAGATCAAGGACTCGCTTTACAAGCTAGCCCATGTCACCAAGAGCTTGGCCATGAAGCGACGACGCCCATTGCGAGTGATCGACGTGAATAGCCGAGCGGCTGAGACGGCGGTAGCTGTAACTCAGGGATTCAGCGGAAGCTACGGCGGGCAGGTATTCAGTTTCGCCAACGAGTTTCCTGAGTGGGCGACAACGAACACCAGCGAGATCGGCTCCATCAAGCTTGTCGAAGACCCCATCACGTCTCTCAACGAGCTTGAGCCGCAAGGAGCTGACATCGTGGTCGTCTCTGGTACCGAATCGCCAGAGATTCTGAAGCTAGTTTCGAGGCACGTATCTGGAACCGGACTCCTGTGTGGATTCCGCACAGCGATGCCAGAAGGAGCTACTGACAACGGAGATGGAATATGGACGATCAAGGGGGGATTAGGATAGGCGTCAAAGGACGGTCGTACCCGAACATCACACCGTTTCCGAAACCTAAAGTGCTTACCAAAGACGAAGCGACTCACTTTGAGTGTGGTGCCTGTGGAATCGCGGCCCCTAGAGACAAGGTCCTGATCGAAGGCAAAGACGGGAAGAGGAGGTTCATTTGCGTAAGCTGCCGAGCTGAGCAGAGATCGCGCAAGGTGCAGAAGAAGCGGGAGCAAGAACTAAACTCCCAAATGAATGCGCTCGTCAGCCGAGGCAAGTCGGTGTCTCGCGAAGACCTTCCGGCTCTAGCCGATCTGCTTCGCGGGATGATTCGGAGATACAAAGGAATCGAAGGATTCTGTGATCGCTGGTTCGCTCAGATCACGATCAAAGAAAACACAGACCCAGGAAGCAAGACAGTTCTAGACCAGTACACCTCAATCGCCAAAATGACCGGCGAAGTGCAGAAGATAGAAACGGAGAGGCGAAAAGTCGATCGTCTTACCGAAGAGGAGCTTGAAGCTGAAATCCAGGAGTACCTCAAGAAGATGATCTCTCCTGAGGTTTACACGCAAGAAGTGATCGAGAACAGGCCGGACGCTACGGAGATGACCGGCGAGCAGCTAGAAGCAGCGCTCAACAAAGAGATGGACCTAAATGAGCCTGTCGAGTGAAGAGCAATATAGGCTAGACGAGCTACTCGATACGAAGAACCGTCTCGATAGGGACGCTCTGCGCTGCTATCGACCTTTGCCTAGCCAGATTCCTTTTCATGAGTCTAAGGCTTCTGAAGTTATCTTGCGTGGCGGAAACCGATCGGGAAAAACCACGAGCGCCGCTTGTCAGTTCGCCGCGATGGCCCGTGGGTTGGCGATCGACTGCGGTGATGGCCGTCTAATCAAGCCTTACCGCCACCCACAGCGAGCCGGGATGCCGATGCTCTTGTGGGTGATCGGCTACGATCAGCGTCATATCGGCCAGACGCTCCACAGGGTGCTTCTTGAGCCTGGCCTCTTCCAGGTGATCCGCGACAAGAAGACTGGCTTGTGGCGTAGCTATCGGCCTTGGGACCCAGAGGACGCCGCTCGCTTCAAGGAAACGAAGCCTGCCGAGCCTCTGATTCCAGCTAAAGAGATCGAGAAGATTAACTACATCGCCTATGGTCAGAAGGTTCTTGAATCTCTTTACATGAAGAACGGCAACAAGATTTGCTTCTTCGCCAGCACTGGTGAAGCTAAGCAAGGTGATGCCGTTGACTACATCTGGATCGACGAAGACGTTGCTCAAAGCTGGCACATTAAGGAATGGCAAGCTCGTATCTCTGACCGTAAGGGTCGTATTCAGTGGTCGGCCTTCCCGCACTCTAAGAATGCCGCCCTGGTTGACATGAGCGATCGAGCCGCTCAGCAGATTACCAGACCGAACCCTGACGTCCAGGAGTTCGTGCTGACATTCCGAGACAATCCCTGGATCGACGCGGAAGAGAAGCGGAAGCGTATCGAGGGCTGGTCCTACGAAGAGACACGCGCTCGCGACCTTGGCGAGTTCACCTTCGACCTGATGCTGATGTATGACTGGTCGGCGGCTATCCAGGGAGTGCCGAACGCTGACGACAACTGCCCGATCAACAAGATGTGGGAGACCACTGGAGAGCTTCCTCCTGACTGGACAAGGTATCTTGTCTTGGACCCTGGCCACCAAACCACCGCAGTGATCGTCGCCGCCGTTCCTCCTCCAAGAGGCGAGACCGATCGGGATTGGGGAGACGTGGTGGTGATCGAAGATGAAATCTACATCCATAAAGCTAGCTGCGCTGACACGGCAAGAGCAGTAAAAGCGAAGCACGGACATCGAAGGTTCGAGGCGTTCATCATCGACATGCACGCTGGACGCCAGACGCCAATGGGCGGCGTTCAGACTTACAGACAGCAGTATGCGGGGGCGTTTGAGAAGGCTGGCCTGCGATGCAGGAGAACCGGACCCAACTTCATCTGGGGAAGCGATAACGTCACTGCCCGCCGAGAGGTTCTCCGCACCTGGATGCAGAGGGGAGAAGAAGGTGGAGCAAAGCTGCGAGTGATCCTCAGCAAGACTCCATGTCTACAGCGTGAGTTCAAGACTTACCGAAAACGAATCACAGGCGATCAGTTCATTGAGGACGAGCCGGCAAAAAGCCCTCACGACGCGATCGACTGCTTGGAATACCTGGCGGCGTTTAATCCTCGTTGGGTTAGACCTGAGCCTGGAGCTGTCGCTACAACCAGCCAGCTTCTAATGAAAGCGATTGACAAGCTATTCGATCGCAAGCAGCCAGGAAGCAGTGGTTATTTCAATTTTGGAGCCGGACAGTAATGGCTAAAGAAGTGAACGGAACCTTGTACGGAGTGAAGTTGATGCCGACGCCCGTGGTTGGCGAACGTGTTTGGTGGTACGACCGGGCTGACTCCAACACGATCCCCTACGGAGCTGATGTTCTAGCTGTCGAAGAGCCTGGCCGGGTGAAGCTGAAGATCGTTCGCGATCGTGTTTTCCATAAGGCAGAGATCGTCAGCGGCGTTCGCCACATGACCGACGATCAACACAAAGAAGAAAACATGACGACCAGGGAATCTGGCGGCTGGGACTGGCTGCGCGGGATCGCTCCTGCCGACCAGTACGACGCTCACCGCAATTTCCTGGAGAAGAAAGAGAAGAACCGGATCGTTGAGGAAGCCGAAGCTAAGCGACGGATCGCTGAGCGCAAGGAACGAGAAGCGGCAATGCAACCTGTTTAGGTAGTCGATGGACCAGACGCCAACAGAAATCTCCGCTGACTTCCTCCGCCCGCTAGTGAATGGCTGGCTTGGGAAGATCGAATCGGCTGAGAAGTCCCGCTCCGAGTGGCTAGATATGGCTACCGAGTGCATGGACTTCTACGCCAAGAGCGCCCGCGCTATCTGGGAAACGCGCGCCGGCAAGCGGATTTTCCGTGGGCCGATGCAGTCCAAGTTCCGAATGACGATCAATAAGGCGTTCGAGATGGTGGCCATCTTCGGCCCCAGCTTGATGTGGGACGTTCCGCACCGCCAAGTGATCTGTCGTCGGATGATGGAGCTTCCGCCTGATATGTTCGGCGATCCGAACGATCCTCAGGCCCAGTTCATGATGCAGCAGGCCCAACAAGAGAACGCCGCTCGATACCAGAGCGATAAGGCTGTGGCCTCTCTCTTGATGGGATGGCTCAACTACACGGCGATCGAGTCTGGTCTTGGCTTTGAGAGCGAGATGGCGGTCATTGATGCTCTCATCAAAGGTCGTGGATGCTTGTGGGTCAGTAAATACAACCCTCCCGCCAGCAAGCAAAACCTCACTGGTGCCGAGCGAGACTGGCCGGAAAACCTGCTGATCGACCCAGACTTCAACAACCTCAACGAGGCGAAGTGGATCGCTCGTCGTCGCGTCAAGACGATCTGGGAAGTCGAGCGTGAGTTTGGCTTGAAGCCCGGCTCTCTCAAAGGCAAGCAAACCCTAGAGAGCAAGTGGAGCGTCAGCGAACGAGCCACTGACGCCGGATCATCTAGTAAGCGATCTGCAAACCAAACGAACGACCTGATCGAGTATTACGAGATTTACTCCAAAACTGGCGTTGGCGTTCGCCTGTCTGGGATGGAGACGAAGCTCAAGGATCGCTTCGAGGAAGTTGTTGGAGACTACGCCTATCTAGCGATCGCCAAGAATGTACCGTGGCCTCTCAACTGCCCAGTTGAGTTTCTGAAAGAAGGGGCTAAGTCGGAAGCCGTCAAGAAGCGATTTGAGTGGCCGGCTCCTTATTGGAAGGACGTTGGCGATTCGTGGCCGGTGATCTGCCTGGACTTCTTCCCTGACCCTGAGTCGGCTTGGCCGATCCCGCCGCTCGCTCCGGCGATGGGTCCGTTGAAGTTCTTGAACACGATGATGGGGCATCTGTGTAATCGTATCTGGTCCAGCAGCCGTGACTTCATTGCGGTGGCTGAGTCGGCGATGGCTCAGATGCGTCAGCACTTAGAGAGCGGAGACGATCTTTGCATCATCGGCGTCCCCGAGTTGCAACAAGATATCACGAAGATGATTACGTTCCTCCAGCAGCCAGAGGTCAGGCTGGACGTGTGGAGGATCATCGAAGCGGTCTCTGTGATCTTTGACAAATGCTCCGGCTTGTACGAAGTGATGTACGCCGGAAATGAGGGCGGCACTCAAAACAGAACGGCCGAAGAAAGCCGTAACAAGGCTCAAGCGGCCGGCGTCCGACCTGAGTACATGCAGAAGAAGGTTGTCGAGTGGCAGAGCAGGCTCGCCGCCGTCGAGGCTTTCTTAGCGCGTTGGTACGTGAACGGCGACGATGTGGAGCCGCTTGTCGGCCAAGTCGGTCGTCAGATGTGGGAGCAAAAGGTCATGTCGAGCGACGTTGACACGGTCGTTCGGCAGATGCAATACACGGTCGCTGCATCAAGCATCCGTCGCCCAAATAAAGATCGCGACGTCGAGAACATGAACAGCTTCTTGCAAAGCCCGTTCATGAAAGTGATCGGCGACTACGCTACCGCTACCGGCGACGTTGAAGTCCTCAACGAGCTGCTACAGAAGTACGGCGAAGCGATCGAGATGGACCTCTCCACCATCAAGCTCAGTCAGCCTCAAGGGCCTGACCCTGAGCAGCAGAAGATGGAAATGGAGATGCAGATGGAGCAGCAGAAGCTCGAAGGCGAGATGCAGCTCAAACAGATGGACATGCAGCTCAAACAGCAGGAGATGGAGATCGAAGCCGAGATGGCTCAGATCGAGATCGCCCAGAAGGAGAAAGAGCTAGAGATGAAGGCCCAAGAGGGCCAGATGAAGCTCCAGATGACTGAGCAGCAGCACGCTCAGAAGATGACTCAGCAGTCTCAGGAGCATCAGCTTAATATGAAAACACAGGCTTTGATGGGCGCTCAAAAGGTCCAGCAGAGCCAAGTAGAAGGTGAAGCCAAGATCGAGCAGACAAAGGCGATCGGCAAGGAAAAGGTCAACGCCGCTAAGGCGATGGCCAAGGCAAAGCCAAAGCCTAAGCCCAAGGCAGGAGGCAAGAAGTGATCGACGTTTATCCAGAACTCTCTCGTGAGCCAGCGATCGTAGCGAACCCACAATGGCTCAAAGAGTATGTGACCATGCGAGAAGCCGGTGAACCGCACGGCTTTTCTGCTATGATAGTGATGCAGCAACCTCCGGGTTGTATCAGCGACAATACATACTGTTCTGGGCGTGGTACATTGGATGACCAGCTTGGATCAGAGCAGGCAGCGAACCTGACCAAAATCGCCGAGCGGAATGGATACCGCCCGAACGTCCGCGACGTATATGAGCCAGGGCTGGCTCGCTTCCAAGGCGACCCTCAAGCCTTTGTTCCCCAGAGCGGCGGTCGAGCGCACATCAAGAAGGTCCTGAACGATCGGGGCTACGACGTGCGGGCCGGAGGCGTCGGCGTCACGAATGGAATCACCGCCATTCCAAGACAGCCGGAATCTCCGCCGATGTCTAAACCGCTGGCTGAAGATTTGATTCGGGATAACGCTAACGCGATCCTGAAGCGAGAGCCAGACAAACGAAAGCTTTCCACCAGGGAGCTACGCGATCTTGTCGTGGAACGGCACGGCAAGCCCTCTAGGGAACTTCCCGTTACCAAGAACTAAGGAAGGGGCGACACATGGCGACTTTGAGTCAAGGGGCGGCTAACGCGTTGCGATCTGCGCTGGGAGCATCGTTTGGAATCTTCGATGAAATCCGAGACTGCATTCAGGGAGTCAAAGGCTTGAATGCAACTGTCGAAGAGCTGAACAGTCATTGCGACGTGTCGGCGCGACAAGTCGCTGGCGGCGGTACGTTGACAATGACGGAAGCCACCCACTCTGGCAAGACGATTTTGCTGGATACCGCCGCAGGCAGCGTAATTACCTTGCCGACCAGCACTGGCGGCGGAGCGCGATATCGTTTTCTGGTGACCGTCACGGCGACCAGCAACTCGCACATCATCAAGGTTGGCAACACGACCGACGAGTTCCGTGGATATGTCATTCAAGACGCCTCGGAAGCGACTGCGCCAAACATCTGGTGGGCTGCTGATAACGACGACACGATCACACTGAACCGATCGACGACCGGCTTGGCGGCGCAGGGTGAATACTTCGAGATCACGGACGCCGTGTCTGGCCATTACTACGTGCAAGGATACTCAGCAGCGAGCGGCATCGAAGCGACTCCTTTCTCGGCGTCTGTCTAAGGAGACTGATTCATGGCAAGTACAACTGGCTTCGCCAATCTGTCTTCAAAGACACCGAAGCGAACCGACGTCAACAGTTCGTCGGCGAGCATCGACCAGATTGCCGCTGTGACTGGCAAGAGTATTCGCGTTATCGCTGGAGTGATTCACGCTAGCGGTGCCGGAGCGTTGGTTTTCAACAGCGCCTCCACCGCTAAGGGAAGATACACGTTCTCTGCTGAGCTGCTGACTCTTACGCTCCCATACAACCCAGACGGCTGGTTTGAAACGGTGGCCGGAGAGAAGTTCAATATTGATAACGCTGCAACTCTTGCACTGACCGGATTTCTGACTTACGTGGAAATCTAGCCTTGGCTGAAACCCTACTGTGGACGTATCAAGACGCCGTCGAGGCAGTCTTGGATTCTTTCGACGCTCTGGCTTCTGGGCGAACGCTTAGGCTTGCTAAGCGAGCTGTCCAAGAAGCCTATCGTCGTTTGCCTACGCTCCACAGATGGGCCACCTACGATGCGACTTACAAGTTTGCGACCGTAGCTACCTACACCACAGGCACGATTGCTTACGATCACACTGGTGGGGCAAGTGAGCGCATGGTGACGCTCACGACAGGAACCTGGCCTACTTGGGCTGACTTTGGAACCATCAAAATCAGCGATGTCCATTATCAGGTCGCTACTAGAGAGAGCAGCTCGATCATCACGCTCTCCCCAAACAGCAATCCTGGCGCGGACGTCGCCAGCGGTACTAGTTACACCCTCTACAGAAGGAGCTATCCGCTCCCAGTTGATTTCAGAAAGCATGTCTCGCTAACGAGAGACGACGACCAGCAGTTCGTGATGTACTGCACGTCGGAGGATCAGTTTGATTTCTCGGCGCTCACAGACGACATTTCTGACCCACTTACGTTTACGATCCGCCAGGACAACGAATACTACGGCGGCTTGGCGATCGTCTTTTCAGAGATTCCAAACACCGACGATTCTTACACGATGCTTTATGAGCGATCGGCTAGACCGTTGGTTTATTACAAGGTGACAGGAGGTACGGTTTCGGTTACTGCTAACGCGACAACGGTTACAGGATCAGGCACCGCTTTTGCGGCCGGGCATGTCGGTTCGATCATCAGGTTCAGTGGAGACGGCACAAGCGCACCAACCCCAATTCATGGGGATATTGCTGGTGTCGATAACCCTTACGTATCTCAGCGTGTCATTACCGCACGATCGAGTACGACGAGCCTGACGATCGACTCTGCTGCTAGCTCAGCAAATCTCAGTGCCGTTTTGTACACCATTAGCGACCCGTTGGACATTGAGCATACTGCAATGCTCCACGGGCTGCTGCGACTCGCTGAGTCTGAGTACGCTCGCTATGCTCGGATGAGTCAGAAAGACGTAACCGAACGTGAACAGTCAGCATTTAGAGCGATTCGAGAAGCTGCCGCAGCAGACTACCGGACTAGAGAGCAGTTCTACGCCTTTGGCGGTGCGGGTGGAGATTACCCGGAAGTGGCTCGGATTTCGGTCAGCACGGACACGGAGGAATAAGCCGTGCCCGACTCAGTTTTCAGCCAGTGCTTATCGGCCGTCAAGACAACTATTGATGGACTTTCTCTCTCAGGAAGTCCAACCGTAACCGTTCGCAAGCATAGCGTGGACGATCGCCAGGTCTTCCACGGTATTACGCTCAGCCCAGAGCCGGTGCGAAGCGGCCAGGGCACCAATGCGGACGACGACAACGGATACGGGATTCTCGTGACGATGGCCCTAGCAAGCGCTCAAGGCTACACCGAGAACCTCGAAAAGCTGAACCTATGGACTCAGTCCATACGAAACGCCTTTAGCGGCAAGAGGCTGTCTGGCGTTACAGAAGTATACGTGTGTTGGTGCGAGGCCGACCGCAACTTCGACGATCGTAAGTACGCTGACGACTACGACTTTTCCACGTTCATCATCAGGTGCTGGTCCCGTGAATTGGTAAGGAGTTAATGGCATGAGTGCAAGCGCAGGATCGCTCGCAAAACTCTGCATGGAGCCTGGTGCCAGCCCTCACACGTTCGACTCTAGTAGCGAGCCTTATCGTTTCTGGAGCTGTACGGTTCGCCGAAACGGCACGATCATCGACCCGAATACGATTCAGGGAACAAGAACCCACGCAAGCGAGGTGACTCGCACTGGGCCTTCCCTGATTCGCGGGTCGATAACCATGCCGGTGTCCCCGTTGGACTTAGACCGCATTCTGGAGCGGACATTAGGTGGAACCAAAACGGTCAATGCCATTGCTGTTGCAGATACTGTGCCAGCGTTCGGGCTGCTAGTCCAGTATTACTCGGGACAGACGATCGAGTACACAGACTGCAAGATCGACAGAATGACGATCAGCGGAAACACCCACCAAGAGGGTGAGGCTGCGGAAGTCATTCAGATGCAGCTCGACATCGTTGGCCTGACTGCCGTTGTCGATACAAGCTACCCAACCCTCACTCTTGGGACCGCTGCTGGAAACGCCCCGTACACCCTGTGCGACACAACCAGCACGCAGATCGCCGTGGCCAGAAGGGTTAGAGCGTTCAGCCTATCAATCGACAACCACATCGAAGTGATCTGGCGAAACGGAAGCTGCACGCCGATCGCCCTGCTCGAACAAGACCGGACGGTTACTTATCAGGAAGTCGTCCCGTATTTCTCAACCAACGAAGACTTGTACGCCCAGTCTGCTGCTGGAACCACAGGCACGCTTGTATTTACAAACGGGAGCCTCAGCACCACGTTCACCTTTGGTGTGTTACAGGCCCCGATCATCGGCCCGTCGATCCAGCACAAGGGTGAGATTCTTCTGCCGGTCAACTACGTAGCCAGGGGAGTTTCCACAACGAAAGAAATCGCCGCCTCGAACGTCTCAAGCTAAGTCATGGATCAAGACGAAGAACTCGACTTTCAAGAGGCGGCAGACGATTTCTTGCCACCGCAGCCTGAGCTGCCTCCAGTCGAAAATCCTCCTTCGCCGCTCGCTACCGGCAAGGACCAGAACGCCGGTGAGCCACGGGAGTGGGGGCACTCTCCCGTGGCCCCGGCGTTCGTTCCTCCAGAGGCAGTTCCGCCAGAAACCGATGTACCGAAGTACAAGCTAGACCCTCCAGAGACGCTCCATTATGAAGATGCCGAGCCTTCTTTCCCAGTAGAGAAGATGCCGGCCCCTCCTAGCCTCCCACCAGTCCCGCGCGTTCGCAACCCAGGGAGGGAGCGCAAAAAGAAGATGAGAGCGGCTAAGAAGGCCGCACATGAAGCCGCCGAAAGCGGCGAGATGCTTGAACTTTCCACGGCTAAAGAGTGGAACACAACTACAACTGAACTTAATGACGAGTGGGTCAGGCTTTGGGAAGGGATGACCAGGGCGATGCGATCACAGACGAACATGATCGCCTTGTACGCCAAGATCATCGACGACCAGAACGCTCGACTCTTGGACCTAGAGCGGTGGGCGCAGCAGTGGACGATCCCTGGCTCTGTGCCGAGAACCTTCTAGGAGGTTGACGTGAACGTAATCCAGACCAACCTGACGCACGACAACACAAATCGTGCCTATGTAGAGCGATATACCGTCGAGCCTGTTTATGACAAGCGTGGTATTTGGCGCACCATGCTGAAGCGGATGCACTTACGGGGTGAGATTATCCCGAACTCTGCTCCGACACAGGCTCAGATCACGTCTGCTTTGGAGACGCTCAAAAACGCTTACGGCCAGAACAACTTCGACATCGGGCTATACCACGACGATGGAACTAGGAGCCACATTTATTTGACTAGCGCTGATTCGCTTGGAGGCACAAAGGTCAAGGTTCGTGATTACCCGCTAGACAGCCCAGCCGATTATTCGACTGGAATGAATTACCGGATCGTCGTTGAGGCCGAGTATCCGGTCAACGAATCAAGTCCAATGGTCTGGAATGAGACGATAGAGACCCAGGGAAGTGGCGGCCCTAGCTACCGCTATTTTGAACCTGTCACGGGACTGCCAGAACGATATATTGAAAAGCAGCACACCATCCAAGTCGTTAGGCAGACAGGAGTTGCGTTAGGTCTAACGGCTTACCCTCTCTATGCCGATCCGCTCTTGCCTAACTGGGAAGAACATCGTCTTCGAGAGATCACACGTATTGGTCCTACTGCTGCTGGAGCGAACCTGAGATACACCCATTGGGGCGTTCAATGGAGCTACACGTTTTTCTGTCCGACGCCACAAGTCATCTTCCCGAACATAAGGTAAACCGTGGCTACTCCTCAGAGAACCAACAATGCCCTTGCCATTGCGCAAGTCGAAACGCTCACGGTGGCGAATACGTGGGCTGCGAACGACACCGCCACGGTTACAATCAACGGCCGGGCGATCACCATGACGGTCGGAACCACTGCTACCACAACTCAGGTAGCAACCGAGCTTGCCGCCGTCTTAAGCTCGTCGTCTTCCAGTCTTGGAACTGGCTACAGCGCCAATGAGCGTGGCCCTAACGTAGCTGAGTTCCGTGAGTTCACAGCGGTGGCTTCCAGCTCGACCGTTGTACTTACAGGCGTCACCAAGGGCAAGCCGTTCACGGTCGCTGCGAGCGAAAACACTGCCGGAACTGGAACTCTTTCCACTTCCACGACTACGGCCGCTTCTGGACCATACCACTTCACAGGAACCGCCAATTGGTCAACAGGCTCAGTTCCGGTCGATTCCGACGATGTTGTCTTTTCCAACAACTCTGGGGAATTGCGTTACGCTCTCGACCAAAACTCTTTGAGCTTCGCCAGCACCAAAATCTTTCAAAGCTTTACTGGCAAGATTGGCCTCCTCAATACCAACGCGGACGACCCCAGCTATACCTACAACGAGTACCGAGACAAGTATCTCAAGATTGGTGCGACTGCGGACGGCGTCACCAACGTCGTTACGATTGGTCAAGGGGAAGGAAACGGAAGCTCTAGGATCAAGCTTGACTTCAACACTGGACAAGCAACTGTCACTGTCCACAACACCGGACAGAGATCGGAAGATACGGCGGTTCCGCCTTTGCTGATGAAGGGCACTAATACCTCGAACTCTTACGACATCCGTAAAGGCGACGTTGGGATTGGTTACTTCATCGGAGATACAGCTAACATCGCCACCTTGCGAGTCAGCTACGTTAATAGCCAGGAGTCAGATGTGAGGCTGGTGTGCGGCCCTGCTGTCACGTTCAACAATCCAACGATCATCATCGACGGCGGCGACGTGACGCTAGAAAGCGCGACAACTGGCGGCACGATCACTTTAAATGGCGGAACACTGACTATTCTTGGAAACGCTCACCCAAGCATCACGATCAATGCTGGAACTTGCTACTACTGCGGGACTGGCACGATCACAACGCTCAGGGTAACCGGAGGCACGTTCGACCGGACTCGTGACGCTCGATCAATGACGATCACCAACTGCGAGCTTCATGAAGGAGCCAGATACCTCGACGATTACGGAACGATCACTGAAACGAACGGGATCGACTTGTACCAGT
Organism: uncultured Planctomycetales bacterium; assembly: GCA_964570465.1. Lineage (GTDB taxonomy): Bacteria > Planctomycetota > UBA1135 > UBA1135 > CAZMYG01 > CAZMYG01. The sequence continues at coordinate 6,920 of CAZMYG010000001.1, read as the reverse complement.
GCGGACTCGAAGACGTCGAGATTCGCAAAGGCAAGCACATGACCTTGACGAAGAGCGCTATCTAAGGTGCCTGACCCACAAGCGATCGCGACCCATGAGGGACTACGAATCCTTTCGCTGAACTTTACGCTCAGCCGTGGTGTGCAACCGTCCGCTTGTTATGCAGAAGCCATTCCAGAACCTACGTACTCTGGAAGTCCTGGAACCCTGAAGCTCACTTACGGAGACTTCAAGCGGGAGTTCACTGGCTGCGCTGTAGATCACTCGGACCTGAGGATCGAGCGTGGCCGGAGGGTGAATCTGCGGATTCTCGATCGTCGCTGGCAATGGCAGCATGTGATCGTCACCTATCGGGCCAACCTTCAGCTAGCTAACGGAACGATTCGATCTGACACACAGCGAACGCCAAAGCAGATCGCTGACATGCTCTTCGGCCTGCTCGGCGAGTCTGGCGTAGACACCAACGACCTGCCGTCGAACGTCTATCCATTCGTAGAGTGGGATGGCTGCAAGGTTGTAGACGCTCTCGAAGAGCTGTGCGGTATCTGCGGATGTGTCGTAGTCCCTGAGATCAACGACAAGTTCAGCATTCGCAAGATCGGAGTTGGAGGCAATCTTCCTCCGCACGCTGTCAGGCTTTCTGATTTCTATCCAGTCCAGTCAGCCGCTCTCCCAAAGAACATCCAGGTCCGCACGGATGAAGCGATCGTTCAGTCGAAGTTCCTGCTTCGCGCGATTACCACCGAGTTCAGTGGCGACCAGGTAACTCTGGGACGAGCTAGCTACTATCCGACCAATGGCTGGGAGTACGAAACGCCTTATGCCTTCTACAATGTAGGAGGCTTATTTACCGATCGAGACTTCAATATCCAGTACGGAAGCAGCTACGCCCTGGAGCATGTCTGGAGGTTGTTTGAGATATGGACGCAGGCACCTGGGAGCCTGGGTGTTCCAGGGATGACCGATCCGATCACCAGCATGGAGCAGCTAACATTTGGCGATACGCTCAACGACTTTGGTTACGACATGAACTCGGTCCAGAGGGCCTGCCCAGCCTACGTTGAAGGCATCTTTTGGACTGGATGTGACAATTACGCCAACACGATTCTTGGGACCAGATACCACGGAAAGTTCACTATCGACAGCGATCGCGGCTACGTGATCTTCGACGAACCAGTCTTCTCTCTTGCAAGCGATTACACTCACGCCAACCCACTGCTGTATTTGACGACGACCTACACGGTCAGGCCGAACTTGCTCAGCACGCCTAACCGATACCAGTTCACTCGCTCAATCAACGGCAATGGCAAAGGCACCTATGGGGTCGATCGTCGCGATTTAGTTCCAAGAATTGCCCAGCGTTATACCAGCTCGATTGTACCGAGCGGTCTTGATACGAACCTCGGACAGATGGACAACGCTCTCAACGCCCACCTGAACGCGATCGAGGAGTCTTGTAAACCACAGCCAGCTCAGGATGGATGGTACGGAGGCTGGCTCAACCAGAAGCTCGACGGAACGATCGCTCAGATTACATGGACGGCCGGTCTTCCTGGTAAGGGAACGATGACCAGGATCACACGCTGGAACCAGCACTGGCCGACTCTCGGAGGAATCCATGCTACCTAACGACTTTAAAGCCCAGCGCTGGCGACCGTTCTATAACGCTGGAGCGTCAGAAGTTCCAGCTTTTGGCTTGATCGAAGTCACCGGCATGAGCCTTGGCGCGATCGGCAGCAACACCTATCCGATCATCAGCGGGAAGCGACCGACGAGCGCAAGTTTGCAGGGAGCGGCTGTCAATAGCCATCTTCCCGTTCCGGTTGGCGCTCAGGGCATTTGCACGTTCGATGCTCCGATGTGGGCGTTGTACGACACGGGAAGCACTCCAGCCTACGACGAAGACTGGGGAACACAGGCCAACTCGTATCTTTTGGGAAGCGGCAATACAGGCTTCAAGATCATCGGCGGACAGACATCAGGAAGGGTTTACGTCGAGCGTCGGGCAAGCAGCAGCTCCAGCAAGATTTTGTACTTGCCGCTTAACGACAGCTCGAATTACATGCTCCCTCAGCTAGCAAATAGCTGCTATGGATACGAATGGACAGTATCTGCATCACTGCTGAGTAATCTTGACACGGGGACTTCATACACGATCAAGGACTATTACGGCTCGATCGCTTTGCCTGGCCAGAAAGTGTGGTGTCAATTCAGCACAACCCTTAACGCATGGACCCCAATACCTTTTGGTCAAAACGCCTTGCAGCTAGTACGAACATACAAGACGATCCCTGCCGGAGAGACGGTTAATGGAGACGACATGTTCTTTGTCGGCCTTGAAGGCGGGGTGATAACCGGAGACTTGTTTGAATGTAGCGAGCTTGTGAACGACGAGTTCTTTTTTGATTGGGCGCACAGCAACGTCAATATAGAGGCTGACAACGGTAATCCGGCTGAGTTGTTCGTGTACCTGTTCCACGAAAACGGAGGCTGCCATTGGCGGATCATCGGACGATCCTGCAACACAACGCAACTTCAGTAGGAGGCCATGATGGCTGCCAAGTACACATGGACGGAACACTTTATCTACGCTGGAGGGACGATCAGCACGTCCGCTCCTTCTCCTACGACAGCCCCTCCTTGGAGAATAACAGACACTTCGTCTGCCGGCACTCCAACTTACGTAGCCGGCCTGGACAACGGAACGAGCGCAGGGAACGGCCACTTCGCCAGGCTTGGGTTCTCGAACACCAACGAAATTCAGAACGTCTGCCTGTCATTCGGCGACGTGCTGTTGTGGAATATCGACGACATCTCCAAAGTTGAGTTCTTGATTCGTCTTGGCCAGGCTTCGCTAGACACAGCGACAAGCCTTGCCTTTGGAATGGGCGGCGATCGTAACGATACGCTCGACAACGTAGCGGCCCACTTCTGGTTTCGCATGGAAGGCGGTACTTCTACAACAACCGTCTATTACGAGAGCGACGACGGAACAACTGACAGCGACGACAACTCGACTGGGCAAACGCTAACCACGGGATGGAAGAAGGCTATCTTCGATTTCAGAGACGGCAAAGACTCCATCCAGCCGTACTTCACTAACGCTAATGGCGTATTGATTCCGACGCCAACTACGCTCAACATGAGCGCCTATAGCGGCTGCTTGCAGCCGATCATCCAAATCCAAAAGACGGCCGATACCGCCACAGACTACCTTGACCTGTGCAAGGTGTCTATCACGTTTACAGAGAACGCTTAGCGATGCTGCTGCACGGTTGCTGCTGCCCAACAAATTGCATTATCGACTCAGACGACTTCAATCGAGCTGACAATGCGGATATTGGCGGCAAGTGGACCGACAGCAACTCTCGAATCACAGGAAACAGGCTTACTCAGCAGGCGCTCGGAGCTTCATCAGCGATAACCGTCAAGCAGCATACATCTGAACAGATGGTCGTTGATGTGTCAGTAGGTTTTACAAGTTCTTCAATATCTCTCGACCTCGGAATCGTCGCCGTCAATTATCTAGACTCAAACAACTACCTTTATATTCAGATAGAGGTATCGTCTTCAGCCTTTTCTGGAACTGCTGTATCAACTAAGTTCAAGTTCTTTCGCAGGTCTGGTGGAGTTAGTACACAGCTTGGTGCAACAAGGACGATCGACGCCACTAATGGCGTCGTGAATCATCAAGCTAGAGTATGTTATGACGGAACGTATTTGAAAGCTTTTGGCCAGCAGGAAAAGGCTGATCGTATTGTTGGAGGATTCCGTGCTGGTTTGTTAACGAGCGCCAGCGCCGCAGTTTTCTTCGACAGCTTTCGGTGGTACAAGTGGAAGCCAAAGTGCCCTAACTGTAACGCTAAGATCATTTGCAATGGCTGCATTACTTATCCAACGTCGTCGTTGATACTGGACTTCGGAGCTGGTGGGCTTGTCGATGGGTCTTGTAGCGCATGTGATTCTGTAGCTGGTGAGTACATACTTGGGTGGACAAACTATCTTCACCAGTGCTATTTAACCACAAGCCCTCACTGTAGCTGGGGATACAATAGCGGATTCTGTTCAATCGCAGGAACACCATACAGCATATGTATGTCAGCATTGCTAGTTCTTAATGGATTCTCAACCGGGTGGGACGTGGTCGTTGGGATAGTTCAGGGTCCGCCTGGTCTTTCAGGAGTCTTAGCTTTTGGAACACCTTATGTAGCCGGGTACGGCGGCGCTCTTGCAACATATGGACAGTGCAATCAATCTCCTGTAACTCTCAGCAAGACAAGCGAGAATTTTTTGACTGGCGCATGTACTGGTGCGCTACCGGCTTCCATCGAGCTTCGTTTAATAACATGAGCGATTGCAACTTCACTCTCGTGGCTACGATCGGTAGGATCAAAGAGTATCACTGCTCGAAGTGCGGCTTCAAGCATCACTCGATCTACGACTCAACCAAGTACATCCACCGAAACTGCACGGCCGGTCAAGAGAAGCCGACGAGCGGTCCCGGGACAAGGCTCTTCAAGATTCTCAGGTTCCTTGGGTTCGAGGTTTGGAAGTCCTGCTCGTGCGAGGACTGGGTCGATCTGATGAACGTGATGGGGAAAGAATGGTGCCGATCGAACCGTAGCTTGATCGTCGATCAGCTAGAACGATCGGCGAAGAAGAAGTTGATCGTCGGTCGGTTCTTTAGCCGGCGTCTTGCGACTATTCTGGTTTGGATCGCCACTCGCTAAGTGGTGTATAATATCCGCACACGGAGGTGCGTTATGCCTGTTGAAATTGGCTATGGTGGCGGAGTTGCTGGCGCTGGCCTTCCAAAGCGGAAGCCGTTGGTCGGTCAGAGATATGCTGGACCGTCAACCTTGCCGTCTATGACGACATTCGGCATCCCACTGCCGAGCGGCACAAAACCGCAAATCTCTGGACCGATGCCGTTCAAGCAGGGGGCTTGGGGGCCACAAGGAAGGCATGGCATCGGCTTTGCGCGAAGCGTTGGGCGCGAACCGCCGATGCCGATGCCTAGCTTTCCACAGCCAACCGGGACGGCTCTCACTCTGCGTAACCTGAACGATCGTATCGAGAACGTCCAAGACGATCGGCGACTTGCTCCACCGCCTCCTACAGCCGCAGACAGGACTGCTCAAGATATAGCTCGAATCAACAGCGAAGTTGGAGTTGGCCAGGATTACACTGGGCATGATCCAGGGTTTGGCCCAAACAATCCGTGGCGTAAAGCCGCTCTGCGACCTTACCAGCTTGGCTCTGGCGGACCTGGGGGCGGCATGGAGGACTCTATTTATCGTCCCGGATCGCAGATTACACCGCAGGGACCGATCGCTCAGAGCAGATTCGGTGGGGCTATGCTGGGGTCTATTGGCGGTCGAGCTAACTTTGTTAAGCCAAATACTGGCGGACCTTTAGATGAAGGTCGCGCTAATGAACTTCTTTCAAAGTACGTCCCTGGCCGCTCTATGAACCAGCCAGCCAGGCCGAATCAGATCATTGGAGACGGTGCCTCGCCACCTCCACCTCCCACTCCTGGTCGCTCACAACAAGACGCTCTAGCGGCTTACAAGGCCCAGCGCGCCAAAGACCCGGCTGTGGCTGAGAAGGTGGCCCAGCACGAGGCTTACATGCAGAGCAAGATTCCTCAGCGTCCCGACGCCACTCAGCGCGCTCAGGCGATCCAGGCCCGAGCGGCAGATAAAGCCATGCTCCGAGGCATTCGGCAGAATGGCATGACGCCTCAGCAGATGGGCCAGTATGGACAGGCGATGGCTATGCAGGACCCAAGGTACGGCCTAGGAATGGCCGGTATCGACGCCGAAAGGGCCATGCGTGAAGGTGACAGGGAGTCTGCTGAGAAGATCGCGGGCATCCAAGCCGGTGTTCAGATGACTCCACGAGAGCAAGCTATCGCTGCTGCTATCGCTGCTGGAGAAGACCCGGTCAACGCAGCTCAGGGATGGGATACAGCAACCGGCACGACTGGTGGAGATGGCCCATCAACAAGTTTCGTTCCAGAATGGGCCAGGGATTTTGCAACTCCAGGAGAGCTGATCGAAGGCGCTCGAATGAGAGGCATCCCAGAAGAGCGCATCGACGCCATGCTCAAGGCAAAGTTTGGCACTGGAAGCACTACCGTCATGCCAAGGGGTCCGATGGGAGCTTTAGACGACGCACTTGCCAGAGGCGGAGTCCCGCCTTGGGCTAGAGGTGTAGGAAAATGGATCAGCGGCTGGGGCCTTTCGCCTGAACAAAAGAAGGCTGCTGGCCTATAAAAACACGCCGCCTTATTAGGGCAGCGTGCATTGTCAGGTGGCTTGCCTCGACACGGCTAGCGCCTCCCCGACACTCCTAGTCTTGAGGAGTGAACTTTAGCCCATACGCCAAGGAAGGCAATGGCTCAGCAAGTAAACCCATTCACCAGGCGGAAGAAGTCTATCCTGCCGCCTGTTACTTTTGGCCAGGAAGAGCAAGAGTCACTTCTTGACTCGATTAAGAACACCAGCCTTAGCGGGTTAAATTTTGTCGGCGGCTATCTCGACAAGCAAGTTGGCTCACGAGCTATCCGAGGTCTACTTGGAGGCAAGCCTCGTGAGTTGATGTCGATCATTCCAGGTAGCGATACGTTCGGCCTGACGAACAAGGCTGACGACGTCGGCGGCAAGAAGCTACTCAACTGGGACGATCCTAATACTTGGGCTGACGACATCGCTGGTTTCGGTGTTGAAGCTCTTCTTGACCCAACGCTGCTGATCGGCGGGCCTGTTGTTAAAGGCGCTGGCAAGGCGATGAAGGCCGCTGGCCTCATGTCCAAGGCTGAGCGTGTCGGCAAGGCTGCTGGCATGGGCAAGCGCATGACTGCGCTTTCGCACTCTCCACGCATGGTCCTGAACGCTGGCAAGGAGCTTCCAGGAGGT